>WJIL01000104.1 GCA_014730275.1 Candidatus Lokiarchaeota archaeon
ATAGTGAGGAGACCCCCGGTTAAACTAGACGCCAGACGAGGGAGTTAACTGCTCGCTACGTTTCTACAGTACCACTCGTAGGTCTTCTCGATTCCTTCTTCAAGAGGCGTAATGTCGTCCCAATCCATAGCTTCGAATCTTGAGCTGTCCATCAGTTTTCGCGGCATTCCATCAGGTTTACTCTTATCAAGTTCTATCTTGCCTTCAAATCCTATGACATCCATAATAGTTTGAGCAAGCTCTAAAATAGAGACGTCAGAATCTGTTCCCACATTAATGAAATCGTGTTGGTCATAATTATTCATCAAGAAAACCGCAGCATCCGCTAAATCCTCCACATACATCAGTTCTCTCCTGGCAGTACCTGTTCCCCAGATAACGACCTCATCTTTGTCCTCTACTTTTGCCTCGTGAAACTTCCTAATCAGAGCGGCAACAACATGTGAGTCTTGGGGTGAGAAATTATCTCTTGGGCCGTACAGGTTGGGCGGCACAATGGTGAATGCATCAAAATTGTATTGGGTGCGATAGTATTGACACATTTTCAGCCCCGCGATTTTTGCAACAGCATAAGCTTCGTTTGTCGGTTCAGGTGGGCCAGTAAGAATATACTCCTCCTTCATAGGCTGCGGACACTTTCTTGGATAGATACATGAGCTACCTAAAAAGAGGAGCCGCTTGGTTCCTGTTTTGAATGCCATATGGATTACATTACATTCTATCATCATGTTATCATAGAAGAATTCTGCTGGTGAAGCCATATTTGCAGCAATTCCACCAACTTTGGCCGCAGCTAGAAAAACGAATTCCGGTTTACTGTCTTCGAACCACTTTTCAACCGATTCCTGTCGGGTGAGATCAAGGCTATCCCTAGTCGCCATGAGAAGATTATCATATCCGAGTGCGTCGAGTTTTCTTCTAATTGCGCTACCAACCATTCCTCTGTGACCTGCAATGTATATTTTGCTATCTTTTTTCATCTTGAATCACATTTACCCAAGCTCTTCTAGCATTTCGCGAGTGCTGCTATGATTCTATTTCCTAGTTCCTTGCATTCTTTCTCAGACATTTGAGGATGTATGCCAACCAGTACTCCTGACCGATCAACCTTTTCTGCGATATTCAGAGGTACAGGGCTTCTTGAATCATACATCTCTGTCGCTGGCTGGGCGGCCATATTGCCCCCCATAACAACCCGTGTCTCGATTCCCCTCTTCTCTAGTCTAGTTATTACTCGTTTTCTCAGATCCCATCCCCCCTTGTTCAAAACAAATGGAAAACCAAACCAGCTATGTTTTCCTGACGTTTGTTCTTTCTGTAATGTAATATCTGCATTGCTGTCCTCTAGTATATCTGCTAGAATGGATGCATTTCTTCTTCTCAAACGAACGTAACTATCCAATTTAGCAATCTGATGTATTCCGAAAGCGCCTTGTATCTCTGTAGGTCTAAGGTTGTATCCGCGATTAACAAAAAGGAATCGTGGATCCCTGTCGGGGTATCGTTTCTCCAAACTATCTCGATTCTTCATATCTCTGGTCCATCCATGAGCTCTTAGAATCCTAGCAAGCTCCGCAAACTCATCATTATCAGTTGTTATCATGCCGCCTTCGATAGTGGATATATGATGTGAGAAAAAGAAGCTATACGTACCCATTTCGGATAAAGAACCAACTCTTTTGTTATCGAATTCAGCTCCATGGGCTTCACAACAGTCTTCGACGAGAAGAAGATTGTTCTCCTCTGCCAGATCATTTAACGCTTTCATATCACAAGGATTACCAATTAGATGAACTGCAAGTATGGCATCCGTTTCTTTATCGATGCATTTCTCGACTGAACTGGGGTCGAGATTAAGAGTCTTAAGCAGTGAATCTGCAAATACTGGTTTTGCTCCGATATCCACAATTGGAAATACACTTGTTGACCAAGTGAGAGCAGGAACAATAACGCTTCCACCTTTTTCAATCCCTCTTTCAACCACTGGATTAGCAAGTATCTCCAATGCAATGAGATTGGCAGACGAACCCGAGTTGAACATTATCGCATGTTTTGTTCCCACATAATCAGCAAAACGTTTCTCAAATTCCTTGACTTTCTCTCCCATGGTGACTCTAGTTGAGATGAGCGAATCAAGCGCCTCAAGAATCTCGTCAATATTGAAGGGCGGCCTTACAAGTGGAAAATCATAACCAGATTTTTCACGCTCACTTGATTTGAGAAATGCTCTTTTCAAATCGTCGATTGTTTCTTGTTTCAGGTACTTACAAGCTTTCTTCATTTTCGGCACACTTATCCTTACATTGTGTAGGATTGGACATCAAAAGCCCCTCTTAAGATATAACACAGAATATCTACTGAAATTTATGTCTTCTTTATTCACTAATTGCATGGAATCTATTGTAAGTATATCTTTCGTTGTTATTACTAGTAATCTTCTTTCTTCTCTTCAATTAACTTATCCAATTCTACTTTGTCTTCTTTCTAGCCAATTTTCCCTTAAAAGGAAAGTATTGCTGTTGTCTTTCGTCGTCATATAGACCGATTTCTTCAGAGATTAATAGCAAAGACACGAACGGCGAATCCATATCGTGTAGATTCTTAACTACGTACGCTTCAAATGTGACAAGAGTGTTGAAGTTGTCTGGCACAGCCAATGATATCAGATGGGGCATTACAGTTATGCTATCCTTCTTGCTTCTTGTAGCCATGACAAGTGTTTTCCTCCCTCAGCAGATAAACACCACTGAATATCACGCTGTAGATAGCACCCAGCTTCTCACCAATCCTGGTGATTACGAGGACCGCAAAATCAGCATATCAGTAACCATTGCGGATGTTGACGACCAGACGAACCCGGAAGGCCAGCTTCTCGAAACCACAAAGGGTCTCCACGTCTTTCTCTCCAGCTCGCTCGGTGAGGTTGCTGTTGGTGACCACATAAGCCTACGCGGAATATCCCGTCTCTCATCTGTCGGCTACATTGAAGTAACGGAGCTGTACATACACGACTATCCAATTGACGGGGTCTCCAGAAGTCTGCTCCATTCGATTCCTGGAATTATCATGTTCGTTGCCCTCTTTTTCGCCATTTTCACATTCGACAGGGACCGATTTGCGTTTGTCTCAAGGGGGAACTGAAATGGCAGATGTCACTACGCACCTTCTTTTTGGAGTATCAGCTGCACTCATAGTCTGCAGAAAACAGTCGCGAGAGGAATCGATGCTGCTCATTCTCGGCTCAGTTGCTGTCGATTCCGAGCGCCCGCTATCCCTGTTTCTCAACTACCTTGGCTATACATCTCATGATTTCACTTACGCTTTCCACTCCCTCCTCGGCATCGTGGTCATCACCTACGCCGCCGCAACCGCATTCCACATCGACCATACGGACTTCGGCACTCGCTTCAGGCTCATTTTCCTTGGCACCGTCATCCACCTGCTCCTCGACCTCACGATGCACCCCTGGCCCGAGCGCGGTCTCTACCTGCTGTACCCCCTCAAGATTCCCTACTCATTCGGCCTGGTGTGGTCTGACTACCCCTACTTTCCGCTCTTCGGCCTGCTGGCTCTTGCCATCGCACTTTTCATTCGCTCTATCTTATACTATGTCAACCAGGATTCCCAAGCAGCCTCTTAGCTCGCTAAAACGGGACCGTCCAATTTCGTTTTTGAGTTGCAGTTGAATTTGCTCAAGTGATTTCATGTCGAAAATCTTAAGCACTTCTCATTTTATAAAGGGCAAGAAAGCTGATTCATTGGGTAAGCAGGTTATGGAATCTCGGGCCGGGAATCTTCTTAGTCAGGGAGGGTATTTGAAACCATGTTCGGAGATGACAAGAAAAGAGAGAAACCGTATCAGAATGACCAGCAAGCTATTCCCTAAAATCAGCGGTAGAATTCTGGATGTGGGTAGTTTCGATGCTCGTGTTTCAAATTCGCTCAACCAAGAATCAGTAAATCTAGATTTGGTGAAGGAACACCTCAAAATGTCCAGAGGCCAAAGGGTTCAAGGATCAGCTACCCACCTTCCATTCAAGAAGAACTCATTTCAAGGTGTGATATGTACTGAAGTGCTTGAGCATCTTTCCGACTTGGACTTGAGAAAGGCTACGCTCGAAATCCAGAAGGTATCACGGGAGCATATTCTTGCTTCCGTTCCATTTGAAGAGGAACTATTTAGGCATGTCCGGAGATGCAAGTTCTGCAATACTTACAGCCATCCGTATGGCCATCTTCAATCTTTTTCGACTCGCGATTTGCTTGATCTTTTCGAGGAGTATCAGCCAGTTGCGATCTCATACATAGGCAGGAACCCTACTGGATGCAGAAGAATCTGGAAGGCTATGGCCAGCGCTGGTGTATTTCTGCCGATAGTGCACGGAAAATGTCCCCGGTGTGGAAAAACAAGCCAGAAAAAAGAAGTAGGGCATTACCTGATCAACTTCATCTACTTGATCGACTTCTTGATAAGATTCCTATGGATTGTTCTTGGAGTAGTCAAACCAAATTGGGTGGCAGTTTTGTTCCAGTTTGACAAATCCTCTAAGCCCCCTTCGTAACTGTGCATTTCGACGGTTTTCCATACTAGCACGGAAAGGAGCGTGATTGTGAGTTTCGGATTTGTTACGCTTAAGAAGGCCGCAATACGAATGATGGTTTTCTAAGTTCAAGCACGAATATCAAGATGATATTTCACAAATCAACTCAATATCTTCTGAAAATGGATTTAGATGCTAAAGACTCTCGTTTCATATTCTCTAGATTATTCACGTTTTTATCTTGGATTATCTTATCGATTAGCTACATGCTGAGAATGCGCCAACTACGAATTATATTGAATCAGGAATTGCAATTATGCTCTCATTCCTACCCGTCATAGATTTAGCCCGAATTTACTTCCTTGTCAAATGCTTGCTACTGAGTATCAGAATGTGTACAGTATTGTTCCTCGGGCAAACCATGGCAAATACAAGAGGAGCAAAGCTAGCATTTCCATACTGATGATTAAAACAGATTATTGGCGTGATGGCTGGTGTACTGTTAGTAACAACATATTGCTGGACAGGCGGATAGTACTCGAATCGTGGACGTAGTTAATCGGGATTAGGATTAAATGCCCTCTCAATACGACTATGTACAGTATACCCTGTAGCTGGTAGGAAAACGGTAGTGTATGAATAAGCGTAGTCACCTAGTATGTCTCATCGCTCTAGCAATCCTGATTGCTCCTCTAACCCAAACTGACATGGAGCTTTCAACAACACAAGTCGAGAACGAATCGAATCTGGATGTCCCGGGAGACTTCCCTGAAGACTTGAACGCCAAAAATGATTCAGAACATGCGGATAATGTCAATCTCGACATGATGCATTTCACTGAGACCCCATCTTCAGAAGGTGGGCTCGACTATGTCTGCAGAAGGGGTGTCGATCCTGTGGCTTATTTCGGCAAGTCGACAGTGAAATACCTCTCAGGGGGCACAGTATTCACGTTGGAGTTTCCAGGAAGCAATTCAGTTGACCCCGTAGGTGAAAAACCAATTGGGTCCGTGACGAATTACTTCCTGGGCTCTGATTCCGCACAATGGAGAACTGGGCTTTCAGATTACTCCATGCTTCGGTACCCAGAAATCTATCCTGGAATCGATTTAGTCTACAGAATTCATGACGAACATTTGAAATACGATTTCGTCGTATATCCCCGCGGCAACCCAAAAGATATTCGTCTTAGATATGCGAGAGCTGACAATCTTGAGATAAGGAAGAATAGAGTAACTATCACACGAAATGGTTTTCAGATTGCAGACACTGATCTTCAAGTATTCGAAAAGGGGAAACGGAATTATGAGATAACTTCTAGTTTTGCAAGGTTAAATGAGAACACTGTAATCTTCTCTTTGGGTTCCTATGATTCGAGTACCACTCTGATAATCGATCCCTTATTATTGGCTTACAGTACTTTCCTTGGTGGTGGTAGCAATGACACCGCATATGATATTGCGGTTGAAGATGGACATTCATACATCACTGGCATAACCGACTCTGGTGATTTTCCTATTCACAACGCTTTTGCTTCTGGTATTTATGACTCCGATTACGAAGATTGCTTTGTAACCAAACTAACAAGAGATGGTCAATCTATCAGCTATAGTACATACATTGGAGGATACGCCGAAGACAGGGGTGAAGCAATCGCAGTTGAGGACGGTCAAGCATATATTATAGGCCGAACAGGTTCTGCGGATTTTCCTATCATCAACGCTTATGATTCCACAAAAGATGGGTGGGATTGCTTCGCACTCAAGCTTTCAGATAGCGGTCAAGCACTCCGGTACAGTACTTACATTGGGGGAAGCGAATCAGATTACGGCCATGATATTGCAGTCGAAAACGGTCATGCTTTCTTAACGGGTAGGACCAAGTCATCAGATTTTCCCACAGTCAACGCTTATGATTCGACCGGAGCGTCTTGGGACTGTTTTGTAACTAAGCTAGCTGAGAATGGGCAGTCACTTGTCTATTCCACTTATCTTGGGGGAGGTGACATCGACTACGGATATAGTATCGCAGTTGAAGGTGGCTATGCCTATGTCACAGGGGAAACATGGTCATCAAATTATCCCAGTCTAAATTCGTATAGCGGAAACATAGAGTGTTTCGTCACAAAGATGTCAATTGATGGCCAATCATTAAACTCCAGCATCTTCATTGGTGGGAGCAATGATGATTATGGGTATGATATTGCGGTGGAAGACAGCAATGCGTACGTGACAGGCTATACAGAATCTTCAGACTTCCCGACTACCAATGCATATGATGCTACCTATGACGGGACGCACTGGGACTCCTTTGTGGCTAAGCTAGCTGACAACGGGCAGTCCCTAGTATACTCGACTTACCTAGGAGGAAGTGATTCTGACTACGGATATGGAATAGCTGTTGAAAACGGCTATGCCTATATCACCGGTTATACAGAATCGGCTGACTTTCCCACTAGTAATGCATATGCCTCAAACCATGCCGGAGGAGTTATTGATTCCTTTGTAACTAAGCTTTCAAATGATGGTCAGTCACTAAACTTCAGCACCTATTTGGGCGGCTCCAATCCTGAAATAGGATATGCAATAGAAGCGGAAGAAGATTACGCATTCATAACTGGATACACAGTTTCTCCTGATTTCCCTGTGAAGAATGCATATGATCCGGGTCATGATTGTGTCGGCAAGGATTCCTTCATCTCGGTTTTGGTCCCGGAGAGAGATAGCGATTCCGACGGGCTATATGACGGTGAAGAGCGTTTCCAGTACGGTACAAATCCCAACGATGCAGATAGCGATGACGATACCCTGGGTGATGAGGAGGAGATAGTTGTCCACGGAACAAATCCTAACGATGCGGATACGGACAACGATGGATCTCCTGATGATTGGGAAATCAATAAAGGATTGAACCCGTTAGTTGATGACGCATCCGGAGATGAAGATGGAGATTCACTCTCCAATCTTGAGGAATATCAAGAAGGTACAGACCCGAACGATCCGGACACTGACAACGATAATTTGAATGATGGTCTAGAAGTCAATATCTATTGCACCAACCCAAATGATTCAGATAGTGACAATGACGGACTAGGTGATGGTGCCGAAATAGATGTCCATTACACCAATGCTCTGGATTCGGATACTGATTGCGATGGGTTAGAAGACGGCCCAGAGGTCAATTCCTATGGCACAGATCCTGACTTGATTGATACTGACAATGACAACTTCCTCGACGGTTATGAAATCACATACGGGAGCAATGCAACGGACGTGAATGATTACCCCGCAATGCCACAGGAATGGTATGACGAGATTTACGAGGACCTAGACGGAAATGCAACATTGATTCAGAACCTGATTACTTGGTCCGAAGGAAATGCTACCCTTCTTGAAAACGTCAAGATGCAGCTAGAAGAAAACGCCACGCTACTGCAACAAGTCATCTCATGGCTCGACGGGAATCACACAGCCATTGAAAATCTGTATACCTACTTGGAAGGAAACGCCACTCTTCTAACGAAAACTGTTGATAATCTTGAGAATAATGCCACTCTAATTCAGAATCTGGTAACCTGGTCCCGAGGCAATGAGACTCTGCTTCTCAACGTGATTGACCAGCTGGAATCTAATGCAACTCTTCTCCAACAGGCTATTTCATGGCTCGATGGAAACCATACGGCCATTGAGAATCTGTATACCTACTTGGAGGGGAACGCAACTCTTCTCACACAAACCGTCGATAATCTAAAAAGCAATGCAACTCTGATTCAGAATCTGGTAAGCTGGTCTCAAGGGAACGAGACTCTACTGCTGAACGTGATTGATCAGTTGGAGTCTAACGCCACGCTACTTCAACAGACTATAACTTGGCTGGATGGAAATCACACGGCGATTGAAACACTGTTCACATACATGGAAGGTAATGCAACTCGACTTGACCAAACCATAGTTGCCTTGGATGGAAATGCAACTCGGCTGGAGCAGGTTGCACAGTGGCTTGATGGGAATCATACTGCCATCGAATCGTTGTTTGATTACGTTGAAGGGAATGCTACGCTGTTGCAACAAACGGTATCTTGGTTGGAGACTAATCATACGGCAATCGAGAACCTGTACTCCTACATGGAAGGCAACGCGACATTGCTTGAGCAAACGATACAAAACCTTGAAGGCAATGCCACGCGCCTGCAACAGCTCTCAGAATGGCTTGATGGGAATCATACGGAAATCGAGACGCTCTACAACTACTTGGAAAGCAATGCAACCCTTCTTGAGCAAACGGTTAGTGCCCTCAACGAGAATGCCACGCTGATCGAGAATCTCGTATTATGGTCAGAAGGCAATGCAACACTCCTTGAGTCAGTAGCTCAGCAACTGGAGTCCAACGCAACACTCCTTCAGCAGACAATATCGTGGCTCGACGGGAATCATACGGCCATTCAAGCCCTGTTCACCTATGTAGAGGGAAATGCCACGCTTCTCCAAGATACGGTTACCGCCCTTGAAGGAAATGCTACGCAGCTGGAACTCGTGGCCGCCCTAGCAACGGACAATCACGAATGGCTTCAAGAGCTCAATTCCACAGCAATTGGTAACATCACTGAAATTAGGGAAGTGCTTGACCAACTTGGTGCAGCAATAGGTGATGCCGATTATGACGGTCTGGATGACTTAGATGAACTGGAGCATGGTACCGATACACAGTGCATCGATACTGACTGTGATAATCTCAATGATGCATACGAAGTGAAGATAGGAACCGATCCTTTGGACGATGATACGGATCAAGACGGCTATTTCGATGGTGCCGAGGTCCTAAGCGGAACAGACCCATTAGATGCAGCTGATTATCCCGGCGTTACTGACTCAACCACAACAACCGGACCCCCTTCTACTACCACTGGTTCCCAGCCGCCCGGAGGTCTACCTTTCATCGTTGTATTGG
>WJIL01000105.1 GCA_014730275.1 Candidatus Lokiarchaeota archaeon
AGGGATTAGGGTTTACGTCAACGTTTTTAAACCAAAACCCACGAGCTTATCTCAGTAATTCGGAGTAGCATGTTCCGATAGATCATTCAAATCAGAAGTGGCTACTATGGGTAAAGGAACTCCATCCAAAGGCAAGAAAGGCAAGACAACTCACATTCGTTGTAGAAGATGTGGTAGACGATCTTACAATGTCAAGAAGAAGCGATGTGCTGCCTGTGGGTTTGGAGCCTCCAGTAAGATGAGAGACCCATCATGGTCCAACCATAAGAAGGTCAACGGAACGCGCGTCCATTAAGCTACGAGTACCTTTCTTCCCCAGCCTATCATTCTAGTCCAGACAGTGGATTTGCCGTTTGCCTAGCTTTCACTCATCATAGCATCTTGAACAGAATTACTGATAGACAGGGATAAGTTGTTTTTGGAAAAGGTGGTGGACCGGGCGTGATTTGAACACACGGCCTCCTCCACTTAAGTTGCTGGGGAAAACCCGAGCAATTGCCAAGGAGGTATTCTACCAGGCTGAACTACCGGCCCACGGTTGTATCTGTGTATTCCACAGACATTCTACTCATGTCGAATAGCGGACCGTTAAAAGAATTTTGGAGCACCCGTTAGGGCGGAGGATACAAATCGTCAGTCTTCTACAGACCGTTGATGACACGAGACGTGATGTACACACCTGTCCAGAGGATTCCATTACCAAGCTTGCCAGACAAAGGGCTAATTTTAGACATCGGAGGCGGCGGAGAGGGAATCGTTTCAAGAATCTGGCGACAAAGGGTGTGCGCAGTAGACATCCGGATGAACAAAATCAGGGAAGCACACATCTACCCTGTTAGGAACACTAACTGGTTCCTCAGTGATGGCGCCAGCCTATGTTTTGAAAGTAGAGCATTCGGCGCAGTTACGCAGTGGTTTTCACTGGCATACATGCGAACGTGGGAGAAGAAGAGAGAGGTGATTCGCGAAGCCTACAGAACACTCTCAACTGATGGCGTTCTTTCGATACTAGCCGCCAAGATAGGAGGGCAATATGAGAAATACATATTGCGGGTCCGCTTTGAGCTCCCTGATGGCACCATCTCGGAGACGGGATATGGACTCATGGGAGAGCAGACACAGAGTCCGGAGGAAGCAGAGGAAGTACTTCGGGATGTGGGATTCTCAGTCAATCATTCTGAGGGCGGCGAATACTGGTTCAGAATCGACGCGGTCAAGGGTAATGAACCGCAATCCTTTCCAAAAGCTTAAAGTGGTCAGCAAGATGCTGAACGGTTAACCGCAAAAGCAGGTAGTCAAAGATGAGCATAGCAATTTGGTGGCGACGTGGCAGTAAGCCTGGCTTGATAATGATATTCCTCGGAATTGCTGGGTTCGTCCAGATTCCGGTGATGTGGCATGCTCAGAGATACGTCCAAGTTCTCAGTGCCGAACTGCAGCTTATAGTAGCACTTGGGGCGATGGCTGTACTTGGAGGATCATACATCATCATGGCAGAGGCCATGTACCGCTGGGCAAATCTGGCCTCGAAAAGAAGAATGCGGAAACGACAGCGAGCACAGGCCGGTCCTATCCGCCGCCTCTCGATGTTTATCCGTTCCAGAGAAGATTTGCCAGCATTTGCGGGCGTTGCACTGCTTACATCCATTTTCCTCATGTTCTACTTCGCACCGTTTGGAATAGCAGGTGCCTACAATCTTCCAGCTTGGCTGGCAACACTCTCATTTCTTGATACGCTGTACCAGTATCCACTTGGCTTGAATGCAGCCGCGATTCTTACAGCACTCACTGCTTCATACCTCAATCACAAGCTCAAGTAAACACGAAAGAAGCACGTGTCGGCGAAACACAATGAAAGTCTGATACGAAGCCAAATCTTTAAGTGGATTTGGTTATGAACTATAGTGAAGTGTTACTATGAGTAGCGATCTTGATATTGGAGACAAGGCACCAGATTTTACGCTTTTGAGAGATTGGACTGGGGAGCCGGAGGAAACAATCAACCTGAGTGAGAAGCTGAAAAAGGGGCCAGTCGTTCTCGCTTTCTTCCCTGCAGCTTTCTCGGAGCCCTGCACTGAAGAGCTATGTACATTCAGGGACTCCTTGGCAGAGTATAATGAACTGGGAGCGCAAGTTCTCGGCATCTCAGTTGACGGTGTATTTGCCAATGCGGCATTCAAGGACAAAAATGACATCCAGTTCCCGATTCTTTCCGACTGGAACAAGGAAGTCATCGAGGACTACGGTGTCGTTCTTGAAAATCTCGTTGGTATGAAAAAAGTAGCCAATAGGGCTGTCTTTGTTGTCAAACAGAACGGAAAAATCGCCTACTCGTGGGTAGGTGAAAAACCGTCTAACATGCCGCCCTTTGACGAAGTCAAGAAAGCCGTCGAAGATATAGCATAGAGCCTTCCATGACACCAGTCTTGTATCCGAAAGTTGAGATGTTCTAGGCAGCACCACAAGGTGGACCTGTGGTGTACACGGATAAGTGCGCAAGTGTTTCCACAGGTA
>WJIL01000106.1 GCA_014730275.1 Candidatus Lokiarchaeota archaeon
CGAGGATCTACGGCGGGGGGCACGAGCGCGGCATTCGATCTGGAACGCTAAACGTGCCGGCTATTGTGGGCTTTGGCGAGGCCGTAAGAATCGCTCGTCAGGAGATGGATGAAGCTGCTGTGAGGTATCGTGGCTGGACACGGCATATGTATGAGAGCCTGCGAGAAAAAATCGAGGGTATTAAACTGAACGGGCATCCTACTCAGCGATTGCCGCACAACCTGAGTGTGAGCATCCCAGGGATTGATGCCAAGGCTCTAGTTATGAATCTTGAAGGTGTTGCTATCTCGACGGGTTCTGCCTGCACCGCGGCCAGTGTTGAACCTTCGCATGTAATACTGGCGCTTGGATTTGGAGAAGAGCGAGCACACGCTACTCTTAGGATTGGGGTGGGAAGATCCAATGACGATTCTATGATTGATTCTGTGATTTCACGCATAGCGGTTTCGGTTAAGAGGTTACGATCATTAATGCCTGACTATCCCGGATAATAGTCAAACGAGTGCTGCAATAGCTTGCGTATCCTTGGTTCTACCCAGATGATGATCCGCTCTTCAAGAGATTCAGAAACCCAAGGGTCTTGATAGCGAGAAGCTGCCAGCAATCGACAACGGTCGACCAATAGACCATCAACAATCACGCAGCTCTGAGTAAACTCTTTGTCTTCAAGAGCGAAGGGTACCGCAAATGCTCTCTTGGGCATAGTTGTAAATTGGACTACATCCCCCCAGATATTTAGATCTGGGGTGTTTCGCTTAGAATGCCAATTCCCACCACTTGCACATTGCATCAGATAGACGGGTATCCCCACGCGTCCATCTGGATAAGATCGGTAGAATAGAAGATCAAGCCCTAATTCCTTTACATTTGGTTCATTCCAAAGAGCAAGGCGTCCCTGTGACTCTCCCAAGTGCTCCGCAATTTCATTGACAATTCTTTCAAGGCCAGCTGTATTGCTCCTAGCCCAACCTGTATGCAAGAATCTCCATTCCTGATACTGCGCTTCAAGTGACTCTTTGGTCAGCAGTTCAAACAGCTCCCCTTGTTCATTATAGTCTCCTCCAATTTCACTTGTCCACCAGTCATAGTAAGGAGCTATTGACAATAGCAGACAGAAGGCATAGGCAGGAGATTGTCTCCAAGTGCATTGTGGCCGAATCCATCTACTACGGATCTCAAGAGGATAGAATTCTCCACCGATACAGTGTTGACGTCGACGGAACTCCATCCAAACATTTCCCAGCATCTCGTAAGCGAAATCTTCCGTTGTGTATTTTTCCTCCTCGATCAGAGTATCAACAACATCTGTGATAGACAACTCTGTTTGTTCATATAAGACGGTAGAAGCAATCCAATCGCACAGGACATCAAGCCTAACATTATGTGCGTTGACTGATCGCCCCACTCCCTTGGTTGGAATAGCGAGCACGGTTCTCTATTCCTCCTCCTGAAGACTCTGATGGATCGCAGGAAAGATACTCAGAAGTTGAAGCGCATCGGCTCCCAATCTTCTTACAGCTTTTTTGACACTATCTGAGCCCTTGAATATGTGAACTCTAGTTAGTGCTAGTTCCAGATTATCCGAGGCTTCGTCTATATATCTTACGATCTCGGCTTCATCTCCACCTGCTATTCGGTATGCTATCTCGAATTTTGGACTAGATCTTGTTTCTAGATAGCTTACCGCCTCCTCACTGGCTAGTATCTTTCCGAAGTCACTGATTTGACGCGTGTCTGTCACTAGCGGAAGCTGTTCCTCTGTTCCAAAAAGCCAACGCGCGAAATTGGCCAAATTGTCCAAACGCTCATCCGGAACGGGAGTCCTAGCGATTTCTGGATCAGCCAGTGTGTCAATTTGCAAATACTCCCTTACTCCCTCCGTGGCAATCGACATGTAGAGTATAGCAAAGCGATTCTCAGCCAATCGAGGATCAAAGCCTTCTACCGTGTCTTCAATTTGAAGCAACAAACGATAGGCGACATAGTTTTTGCGCACAGTGGGTGTCTTGCTGCCAATTTTGCGCATTACTTGCCTATAGGTGAATCCTTCCTCATCTATCAGCCTGGCAATGAACCCAGCTTTTTCATCAGCATCCCATTGCTTAATGCCTGTAACGTGTCTGAAGCCGAGGAAGGCCTGAATCTCCTGACGGGAGTCGACGAGTATATATGGAACCCTAGAGAAAAGCTCAGCAGGTCGTTCCGTGCTTTCTGTAATGGCAGTCCACTTGCGTGAAGCAGGATTTCCCTCATATGCGTCTCGCAGGTATCTCAACGCAGCAAGCCTGCGGTTACCTTCTACTACAACTAGCCTTGTTTCTCCATAGAGTTCCTCTTCCGTAACCAGTAGAGCTTCCTGAGGCCAGAAGCCCCCATTCTCCAAGTAAGAGAGGGCCAATTCTTCAAGCGTCCAACTTCTCATCATCTCAAGAATCTCTTCTTGTGAGACCTCGCGACCTGTGGTGTTTCGCCCAAGTCTGGGATTTAGCGGATCCAAAAAAAGGTTGTCGATTGACTCAAACCTTAGCTTTGTATCGATTGTCATTTCTTTCACCCACCTTACACGGTAGTTTTCACTGTACGCGAAAAGCGAAACTCCTTGGATCTATGTCGCTTTGTATGAGAGCGAACTGAGGTAAAACACAAGACGACAGTCGCTCTAATTATAATCTACTTGCCCCAGCAGAAACTCATAAACCTCAGTGCGACTCTTTCCCTCAGTCTGCTGACGGATGTCAGCGATTCCCGAACTGGCGTAGCCAGACAACACGTTGACCAGCTCTTGGTCATCTCCATCTTCCCCACTCTGATTCTGATAGGCCATAATCAAGGTCCGCAA
>WJIL01000107.1 GCA_014730275.1 Candidatus Lokiarchaeota archaeon
AGAAAACACTTCCCCTTTCTATCGATGTCAGAAAAAGGATTCCTGAATATTCACTTTGCCATTCTTCCCCAAATCCTCCCACTTATCGAATGAATCTAGAATCCATGCGCCTTGGTTCTTCAGATCATCTGCAATCGTTCTCCCTGTTTTAGTCTGAATCAGGTCATACATCTGGTGCTGAAGGTTTCTTGCTTGTTCAACGACATCCAAGAATTCGAGATCTCGTGTGGCTGTTCGATATGAAACCTCTCTAATTAGTCCAAAAGCTCCCAGCGTTTGCAGTTTATCAGCGTCAAACACAACTTTTGCTTCAAGTGTTTGTGCTTTCTGGATTGTTTCAGGTTCGACGCACTCGACACAATGCAAAAGTTGATTGACTATTTCGCTGGAAATCCCAAGCGAATTCAAGTAAAACCTGACTGAATCTACGCCTTCCGGGTGATACTGATGGAGAAAGGCTCCGAACCTGCAGATTTCAGCATCAGCTCCTTCTTGTTCGGCAATTGCTTCAGCTAGATTCGCTGTTCTGTATGCATGTCTCCGCCCGTGAGTCCCATGAAGTGAGTCGTATTTCTTTAGAGCGAATTCGCGTATCTTGTGTTTCTGTTCTGCTGTAAGCGCCATTCAATCACCCGATCCTTCGCATTGTGGTATTTAGGATACAACAATTCATCGACTCTTTGTTCTTAGAATCTTCGTATCCAATCACTATCTTTTGTGAATTATTGTTTTCTCCGAAGTGTTTGAATTGCTCTTGACTGATGCAAGTATTGAGTCGTTGCATTGTCAGCTTGATAGGTTAGTAGAGCTTGCAAATCATCCGGAGTGTCGATATCGAGGGCCAGCGTAGGCGACTGATATTCCAGAAACGCAATGCCCTTGTTTTTAGCTACATCTTGGTGATTCCTGAAGCTGGATAGGCCAAATTGAACATCAATGGCATCAGGTGGTTTTCTAAGAAGAGCGCTCGTTCCACCATTGTCGGAAGATGCTGCAACAACAAGTGGAGAATCCACCTGCTCTGCCAGAGTGAGAATTCCATGTATATCTGATTTCGTAATAAGTGGCACATCGCCAGGAATGATAATGAGTGGCCTTTCACCGTGATGATTTCGTACGAAGCTGGTAGCAACACGTAGCGCGCTGTTGAGATTTGTATCAGCGGAATCAGCCAGGATATCTATTCCTGTAACGTCAAGTTTCAGACCAATATCTTCTTGTCGGGTTACAAGGAATATTCTAGTGACTAATTCTGAATCTCGAAGCGTGTTCAGTACGTCTTTTAGCATTGAGAGAACAAATTCTCTTCGTTCTTGTGAATCAAAAGCTGGTGCTAGCCTAGACTTGGCCTGACTGAGTATCTTCAATGGTACAACAGCCAGAGCTTTTTCAGCTTCAGCGGATCTCATGTCACCGCTTTGAGTTCTCATTGAGATTCATCAAGTCCCCCCGTTCATTCTTCTTCAACGTTTCGAAAAGGCAGATTCTAGCTTCACTGGGATTTGAAGCGTCTTGCCGACGCAATTGCTACTGGGTTTGGGTTTTTTCTTCTGACTTGACCATCCTAGATATTAACAAACCATAACTTGGAACTACGACAAGTGGGATATGCAAGGACAGAAGCCAAAGAGTGTAACCCGGCATTAGGAATATGGAGAGCATGTTCCAGATTCCAATGATTAGACCACCTAAGCTCGTTATGGTTAGTAGCTTTTCGTTCACATTTGGATATGCTAGAGTCAAAAGAGCAACGATTACAGGAGTGGTCGGACAAAAGGCGACACCATATGGTCCCATCACAAGAGTCAGCAAGCTGAAATTCGGTGCACCCGCCGTATCAACGGGAAACCAGTACGCAAGAACGGCAAAGGGAACAACCCAGTATCGCCAGAGAGGCAGCTTGCCAAGGCTATAATCATTCTGAGGTTTGTATGCTTCTAGTAACCAAAAGAAACCAACGATGGAAATCATCACAAGGTTGCCGGTGATTATTGTAAGCCCGTAATCCTCAGTATAGGCTATGTGCTGAGTTATGCCTGCAAACAATAGCATGATGCCAAAGAACAGGTCCGCAATTCTACCGAAGCGATTACCATAGAGAAGGAATGATACCACGAGAAGAATGGTGGCTACGTGAAAAACAGGACTCAACCAAAAGTAGGTAGTAGCAGTGGCCCCGAGTACTGCACCAATGACAACACTTGTTTGAGTTGGATCAAATGCCTTTTCAGAAATCGGAAGGAGAAAATTGGATAGAATCATTATTAGGTAAATCAAACGGTACTTCGTTTTTTCTTGCATGAACTCCAACTCACTTGGGTTTTCAAGCCCTGAGGTATTTGTATGCTTTCCAATCAAAGCTCAACTTCTCTCAGTGAGAGTTGTTTTCTAAAAACGGGCTCGGGGATTCTATCATCTCACGATATGTCTTGAGCAACAAAATCGATTATCTCCTTTGCTAGTCGACGTTTGTCTTCAAGTGTCTTCATGAGTGTATTGGCAGTGAGCACATGTAACCCTCGTTCTCTCACATGCTCAGTCCATGATTCATCTACGACGTCAAGGATAAAATGACTGAGGATCCCATCATAGTAATCGAGTACTCCTTCAATTGTCGCATCGTATCCTACCGCTTTCATGAACTTACGAGTTGGACCTTTTACTGCCCTCCCGCCAATGAGTGGTGTTACACCAACTACTGGAGTGTCTGTTTTCCTTAGGGCATCTTTGATAGCTTTCACGGAGAGTATAGGCCCTATAGAGGCTATGGGATTGCTTGGACATATAACAATAGCATCGGCATCCTCGATTTCATCCAGTACGCCTTCCGCGGGTTTGGCTGTTTGAGAACCTACGTATTCAATTTCACGCACTTCATCCTTGAATCCCTGTCTAACGAAGTATTCCTCAAAGTGCATCCATGAACCGTCCTCTACACGGACATGCGTTTGAACGTCATCGTTTGTCATTGGCAGTAGACGTAAGTCTTTCAATCCAACCCGATTTGCCAACTCTTCAGTGATTTTACTTAGTGTTTGGCCTTCGTGAAGCATTCTGGTTCGCAGGACATGAGTTGCGAGATCTTTGTCTCCGAGATTGAACCAATCGGGGCCATTGTAGTATTCACTGATGGCTGTGAGGAAATTGAATGAATCGTTTTGAATGCCCCACCCCTTTTCAGTATCAACCATGTTTGCTAAGGTGTACATCAGTATATCCAAATCAGGGGAGACAGAAAGCCCAAGAATATCAATATCATCGCCCGTGTTTGCGATGACCGTGAGTTCGTTTTTTTCAAGCACCTTGTACAGTCCCAGTGCAAGTTTGGCTCCACCGATACCACCGCTTAGAGCTACAACCTTCAAAATCGTCTCCACCGTGTGTGAAAGTAAACTGCCTTACTACTATATTAGTCAAACGAAACGGAGAATCTCATCAACAGATTTTCGCTTTGGGGGTTCTGGATTCTCATCAGGTTTGCCGATTATGATGAACGCTTGAGGTTCAAATTGAACGGGCAGATTAAGGGTTCTTTTGACCAATTCTCTGGAGAACAGTGGCGCACAGAGCCAGCACCCACCTAGGCCTTCCGCCTTGGCTGCTAGCAAGAAGTTCTCAATTGCAGCGGCTGTACTTTGAACAGCCATCATGTATTCTGCTGAATGCCGCTCTGGATCAGAATAAGAATCCATGTCCTCCATTGTAAGGCAAACTAACAATAAGCACGGTGCTTGTGTGATTTTCTTCTGTTTCTCCTGCACAACTTCAGATGCTTCTTCCTCCGAGAAACCATCATCTACGAGGTCTGTACGCCAAGCTTCAGCCATCCGGTCCAGCAATGATTCCTTTTTCCCTTTGTTCCGAATGCAAACGAAGCGCCATGGTTGCGCATTGTGAGCAGATGGAGCCATCCCTGCTGCATGAACTAGCTTCTCTATTTGTTCTTGAGAAACCTCTCCCGATAGCTTCCGTATGCTTCTTCGGCCTTCCAAGACTGAGTAGAATTCGCATGAAGGGTTGTTGTTCATGGATTACCAACTAGAGATTGTGGTATAAAGGCAATGAATAATCCTTCTGTAATAGTCGAATCTCTGTGCTTCTGTGTTCATAGATTCTATAGGTATCGAAGAAGCAGTTCCAATATTGCCACATAGAAGTTTCCGCTTAGTGGCCTAATGAATCGCAATGAGAGATTGAAATATGGCCTCAGGACCCAAGCGAGTTGAGTGCCAACGAATGCCAAAACACAGCTCCCGATGAGGACTCCTGGAATCCACCGCTTATTCTCTCCGTGGATATATCCAAATCCGCTTAGCAGATAGACAACAGCGGTTAATCCAGCCAAAGTGAAGATAAGCACATTTAGCATAACAGTGAAAGTGTAGCTCGCAAAGCCGCGTTCAGGTGTCGTTATCGTAAAGAACAGAGTGACCGGCATGAATGCAACAAGCATAGTAGACATAGCAGTAACACTAATCATAAACAAAACAACGACTTGCCGAAATGTCATATCTCCACCAAGAATTGCATTCAGCACGTAGAACGTTGGTAGTGAAACATAGAGGCTTATGAGAAGCAACATGGGGACTTTGAGAGCGTCATAGAGGATTTGGATTCCTCCAGCATAGATTCCCATCACTAAACCATAGATGGCAGAAAACAGAATAGTTCCAAGAAGAGAAGCGATGAAATACTCACCTAATCTCTTTTCCTCCTTCAGATCAGCATAAACAGCTTTTCTATCTGCAATGAAGCGGTTGAGTGTCTCTAGAGAGATAGAACTTTTACAAATTCATAAAGAATCCAAGTGAAGAAGTGTAAGAAATCCGTAAGATTTCCTCCAAGTGCTATTGTGACTGAGGGCGGTAGGAGTTTATTAGGCTCAGTAGGAGACCGGGGTTCAGTAG
>WJIL01000108.1 GCA_014730275.1 Candidatus Lokiarchaeota archaeon
AGCGATTCGCAGAAGATAGCCGATAGAGTTTATACCACTGGCGAGTTAGGCAGGGGAACCAAGGAGCAATCCTTGGTAGTCCATGGAAATGATGAATGGACGCTTGTAACTGGATGCGCTCATCCCGGGTTGGAAACCATTCTTGAGAAAGCAGAGGAATTTGGGAAGATTCATTGTGTAATCGGGGGTTTCCATGGTTTCAGTAGGCTCTATGCACTTGAACACATACCACTCATTATTCCCTGCCACTGCACCAGCAAGAAGAAAGAAATCCACGAGTTGTACAAGCTCTCAAGCAAGCGGTGTGGTGCCGGTCTGGATATCGAGGTCTAGGCTAGCTATCGGGTCTTAGCGATGCTGGAATCTCTAACTCATCAGCAACTGTAGTGACAACCTGTCCATCATATACTAATTCTAGAATTTTCAAACCTGCAGCCAAAGTCGACGTGACGCCACCGGCGGTCAGTACATCTCCATCAAGAATCACTCGATCAGCACTCACTTCGCAATACTCGCCAAGCTCATCGCGAACACTATGATGTGTAGATGCTGTTTTGTCGGATAGAATGCCAGCCTTCGCAAGAATCAACGCTCCGGTGCAGACCGATGCAATTGGTTTCTTCTTGCTGAAATTCTGAATTTTCGAGAGAATATCGTCATTTTTCATGACCTCCCTGATTCCACTGCCGCCTGGTACTACTACCAAGTCGTATGAAGAGAAATCCAAGTCCGAAACATGAGGCATCAACAAAAGACCATTGGCACACCGTATTGGTTTCTTTGAAGCTAGGATCTCAACTTCTAGGGGATGACCAGTGTTGAGCAAACCTTCCTCTTCGAGTGTCTTCACACAAGCCAGCACTTCATAGATACCTACGATATCAAGCTCTTCAGCTTCAGGAAATGCAAGAATGCCAACTCTCTGTATGTCCTTCCAATTCATTATTTCTTACCTCCACGAATAAGACGTAGCAGATTACTCACTTAGCTGGGGCACTACATTCCCACTATCCCGAACGATAAGCACATCCATATCAGGACCCAATTTCTCGTATGCCATATCTACAGCTGCTTGCGGAGAAGGCGCTTTTTTCAGATTGATACTTTCAACGGTCTCCTCGCTCATCTCAGTGACCATCCAAAGCTCCTTATTCGCTAGAAAAGGAGGAATTGATCCGATTTTGTGCGCACCCAGTTCATAGTGCTCTTGCATTTCCTCAAATCGCTTGACAAGCCCCTCAACGGAATCGGCACACTGCATCATTTCAGTGTATTCTTCATTTCCGATTCCTCCAGGACAGGCAACCATCAGTGCCATGATGCCTCCATCTCTAACAACATCCTTAGTGTTCTCAAATCCTTTGGCACCTTGATAGAGATCATGATCTAGAGGGGGATAAACAACAGAAAGGAGAAGATCAACCTTATTCTCAATAGAAGGAGCATAGATTTCTTCTGCGAGCTCAGCACCTTTGTAAAGCTGTTTGAATATGTCGCCAGCTACTGCTCCGACGATTCTTCCCTCGCCATCCTGAACAACATTGATACCAAAGGTTGGATAATCATTCACAACCTTCCCAACAGCCTCTTCCATGTCCTCATGGAGAGGGTTACCTTTCAATGCAAGGACGTTTGCCCGTTCATCCAGAGCCATACTGTGATTCCGCTCAACCGTCATGTACTCGGCTATACCGGGTAGAATGCTCTTTCTTCCTCCAGTGTATCCTGCGAAATAATGAGGTTCAATGGAATTGATGGCAATGATAGCATCAAACTCGGTGATTGTCTTGTTGAATTTCAGAGGTGTTCCTCTGCTGGTTTCACCGTAATCCACCATTTCATCGTTCTTGCAATCATGCAGAATAACACGGTCTTTGAGTTCTTCATAGAATTGACCGAGAATCTGTTCACGAAGATCTTTCTCGGTTGGTTTGGCATGAGTTCCACTTGCGACAATAATTTTGAAATCTACATCTTCAAGATAAAGAAGAACAACCTTCAATATCTCGGGAGTGGGTGTTCGCCGGGCGTAGTCATTAACAATTACGAGAAATGAATCGTGAGATGCGATGAATTCCTCAAAAGAGGGTGAATCAATAGGTGATTCCAGGGCGTCGTCCACAATTTGGGCAGGATCCATGTCCACATCCACAGGTTGGGGTTCGACCACTTGTACATCACAGGATTCAGGAATATCTATAGTTGTCTTCTCTCCAGCATAGAGTACGTCAAATTTCAACAAGCTTCACCATGTCTACATCAGTATTTGACAATAATAGTATAGCCAAATGGGAAAAAGAGATTCTCTATCCCACTTGGCTCATTCCTTCAATGCGGAACTAGAAGGAGACTATTTCTGCTTCCCGCAAAGCTACTATGATTATGGAAATTGTAACTACCGCGGCAACCACACCCGCAGTAATGCCAATGAGGGGATAGGTCGCAAGCTGTTTCACAACTACCCCAGTAGATGCCCATATGACTACTAAGCCGAACGCGATGTCTTTTCGCATAAAGAGCATAAGAAGTGTTAACACTAGTGCAACTACCAACATGATAACTGTCAACATCACCTGCGTAGGTATCGGGATTCCTGGAATCAATACATTCAATGCCGAAGCAATACCTGCGATTGTAGCCAAGCTGATCCATCCTAGATAAACACTCACTGGAAGATGTACAGCAAGCATCTGGTTACGAGGAACATCACGTATACCGATACCCAGTCTGACATACATGATAATGAGTGAAATCAACAGGACAACAATTGGAATAACAGCTAGGACAATCTGCTCATAATGGAACAAGAAGATCCAAGATGTGTTTCCAATTGCACCAAGGAGATGGAAGAAACTGATATCCTGAAGATACTGCTCACCTCGTTGATTTGGTCGAGCTTGAAAAACCATGAATACCGCTAACAGGACGTAGATAACGCCCCAGATGGCGAACACGTAGCCTGGTGGCGTGAAAAGATTTGGATACGCGTCAGCTACTTCTCCAGTGGTCACGCCGTTTATCGGCAAAATGTTTGCAAGCGCATCAACGACAAGTGTTGCAACTACCGCAATGATGTTTGTAATCTGTAAGATAATCGGATTAACTCGAGATGACATACTATTAATGTGATAACTATTGTTAATAAACCTACTTGATGGTAAAAAAAGGCCGGCTTTCATCGAGGATTATAGATGCATATTTCATTCAGCCTTGATAGGAGCCCCACAATAGGGACAAAATCGGTCCTCTTCTCTTAACTCAAAACCACAGTACTCACAAGCACGTACGTGTTTGGCCGGGTATTCTGTAACTCTAAGTGGCGTAGAAGTCTTGGTTCCAGTATTTGGATCAAACCAGACATTGGTCTCACCTTTACGTTTTCCTTCCACAATGTGACGCCTGACTTTTTCTTCAGGCAGTCCTGTTTCTTCTGCCGCATCATCTACGCTCTTTGCATCCCCGCGCTCCAGTTCTTCGATTACTCGTGATTGGTTTTGTTGGGATTTGGCTGAAGATCCCAAGAAAGAAATCACTAAGACTGCAATTGGAATTACGAACCAGACAGTTCCGGTCAAAAAGAAAAGGAGGAGTAGCACTGCAATAGGAATCAACACTCCTGCCGTAATCCCTTGTTCTTTCCTCCGTTGTGTTTCGTAAATTGGTTCTTGAATACCCCCAGTCTTGCCAATACGGGAACCCGAGAATGAAGATTTGGCATCAGGCGCCTTCCAATAATCAATATCACTGGCTCTACGAGTAATCTCTCGATCTTTGTGAATGCTTAATGCGAAAACAACTAGAAGTACTACGAGCGGAACGAGAAACCAAACGAAATGTGTGAGCATCATCATGATAAGAAGTACTGCAATGGGAATAGCCAGTCCCCATGGATCATCTTTCTCTCCATGTCCTCTTCTTCTCCTTCTGGGCATGTTGCTATTCTCCATTCACGAGTTTGTGCGCCGTGTAATTGCTAGTCCAGACTGCTTATTGCTCTTTGGGGGATTGGAATGGGTTTCGTTTAGAACAAGTTTCCTCAGATACGAAACATCAAAAGCAGCCACAACAATAACGACATGAGCTGAATCATGTGCAGGAAAAATTGACTGGGCAGCTATCCTCAAAGGAACTTGCTGAACTTAGGAAGTTAAAAATTGTCAGGAAGATGCTCAGAGAATTGAAGAAGAAAGGAAAAAGTGCAGATATACCAATCTGTCCTAACTGTAAGAGCGCTCGCTTGATTCGACTAACCTCTTTTCGTGATCTTGGTTACATCGGCAGTTTCCATCCTGCGTACTACTGCTTGGAATGTGGTTGGTATGGCCGTAATCTCACGCTCATGTCTAATCGAGATATGAAAAATGCGGTGCTGGAAGATTTGCATGAGAACTTCGGCAATCTTCTTGAGAATGATTCCTCGATCTGAATGCTATAGTGATGCATAGTAGTCACAGTGCTCATTGAGGAAACATTTTTCGCAAAGTGGATTTTGGGCCTTACAGATTCCTCGACCATGTTTAACCAAGTTTCTGTTCAATGAAAATACACAATCATGTGGTATTATTTCTTCAAGCACTACGTGTGCCTTCTCCCGCGAAGTGTCCTGATCAATAAGACCAAGGCGCTTTGTTACTCGCCAGACATGGGTGTCAACTGGCAGTGCTGGGCGACCAAACGAGAATAGTAGAATAATCGCTGCTGTCTTCGGGCCAACCCCATGCAAGGAAGTGAGCCAGTTCTTTGCTTCGTCAAGGGGCATGTCATTAAGCAAAGACAGGTCCAATTCTCCGACTCGGCTTTGTATTTTCGCCAACGCGGCCTTGATTCGTTCCGCCTTGATGTTATAGAGACCAGAGCAATTGATGGCTTCGGCCACTTCTTCTTGTGGCGCTTTTAGCAGGAGTTCCCAAGAATCGAAACGTTCTTTCAGGGATTCAAATGCTCTTCTTGAATTAACATCCGTTGTATTCTGGCTCAAAATGGTGAGTATGAGCTCATCGATTGGTGGAAGGCGTCGTTCATGAATAATATCGCCGTAGTTTTCTATCAAAATCCGACATGTATCACGAGCCTTCTGTTTTCGTCTTGGAAAGTCAGGCATCTTTATCACTCCTCGGCTCCAATCTACGCTAGATGATACGAGGGTTTTGTATTATTCTTGACAGAAGTGTGAAATGAGGCAAATTTAGACTGTTGGTTCCTCGGTTTACGTACATGTGCCAATCCTTTTGTTTATTCTATCTTCTTGCTTTTACTGATAACGATGAAGGTGGTCGTCATCTACGAAAGCACAAGAGGAAGAACAGAAGCCATGGCCAAAGCAATTTGTGAAGGTGTTAATTCAAATGGTCAAGAATGCGAAATTGTTAACGCCAAGGACTTCGAAGAATTGAAAGACACTTGTGCTTTGGCGGTAGGCAGTTCAACACGAATGAAAAAGGCACTTCCTCATGTGAGACGATTGCTCGCAGAGATGAAAGATCTTGAAGGAATACCAAGTGCAGCTTTTGGCTCGTATGGGTGGAGCGGGGAGGCCCCAGACACGATTGCTGAAGAACTGAAGAGACTCGGAGGCTCACTTGTTGAAAATCAACCAGTCAAGGCAAAGGAAATGCCTAACAGAAATGAGCTGGAGCTCTGCAAAAATCTAGGCAAAAGACTTGCAGACTCCTGTACGAGCTAACGTGTTTATTCATCTGCTCCAAATGTAGGGTTCACAACCCTTATCATATTCTTGTAGCGACCAGTATCTAGGGATGGCATGAATGGGTTACGTATGGCGATTGACTAAATACGCCCTCAAGCACTGGGGTCATTTCATAGGCTACCTTGCTTGTGCAGGAATTGGCTCACTCTTCAACGTGCTAACGCCCCTCGTACTTGTGAGTATCATCGATGATGTCCTCCCGAGTGCACAATATGAACTAATACTGCCATACGTTTTGATTTACATTACGTTAAGTGGACTCTATGCTGTTTTTGATATCGCTGGAAGGTATGGTGCAGCACTTACCGCTCAGAACGTAATCTATGATTTACGAAGTGAGCTATATGATAGCCTTTTGGAGAAAGACCTCGCATTCTATGATGAAAACGAAACTGGCAAGCTTCTAGCCAGGGTTACCACAGATGTCACAACTATGCGGCATTTCCTGTATTGGGGCTACAGGGTTGTCTTTATTGCTATTGCAACCCTCATAGGAACCTATGCAGTTATGTTCACATTAAGCATCGAGCTGACAATCTACATGCTGCTGGCCCTTCCATTTATTGTGACATTCATCTATCTCTTCGCAAAACGGGTACGACCTGTCTTCTACGAGGCCCGGAGCCAGTATGGTACTCTCAGCTCAGTTTTGTCCGAGAACGTAACAGGCATGAAGGTTGTCAAAGCGTATACAGCAACTGATCGAGAGTATGATAGAGTACAAGAAGAAAATGAGAAGTTCTATGAGACTCGAACTGAAGCTCTTCGACTTCTTTCACTGTACAGACCATTGCTCCCTGCAGTTCTTGGATTAATAACCGGCATTCTCATCTACTATGGAGGGTTCTCTTTCACCCTTGGCGGGATTAGTTATGGCCGTTTTGTTGGTTTTATCAGCTTGGTAAGCATGCTGTATCTTCCTGCCCGATTTCTTAGCTGGGGAGTTGGCATGTATCAAAGAGCGTCAGCATCAGGTGAACGAACATTCTACATTTTGGATCACGAAGACGAGCTGACCGAGCCAGAGGATCCTGTTCGAGTCGAGGACCTTGATGGGAGAGTTGAGTTCGATGGGGTGGATTTCAGCTACGGGGGAGATAACTGGATTCTGCGTGATATCAACCTAAGCGTTGAGCCTGGAAAAACAGTAGCACTTCTAGGTGGAACGGGGTCAGGCAAGACTAGTCTCGTTAACCTCATTCCAAGATTCTATGATGTCGACACGCGCACTACAGTAACTTATGATTGTAAGAAATACGCCGTCGACGAGAATGGAAAGGTGGAAATAGAGGGTGAGACATACACCGTCGAAGGGGACACTGTTGAAATCAAAGGTGAGGAATACCCCGTCAAGATGCCTGGAGCAGTTCGAGTAGATGGCATCGATGTGAGACTCTACTCCTTGGAGGATCTCAGAAGCAACATAGGAATGGTTCATCAAGACCCCTTCCTCTTCTCTGCGTCTGTAAGAGACAACATCGCGTTTGGTAATCCTCAAGCCCCATTGAAAGAGGTCAAAGAGGCAGCAAAAGCAGCAAACATTCATGACTACATCATTACGCTTGAAAACGGATACGATGCTAGGATAGGAGAAAGAGGTGTTACCCTTAGTGGGGGTCAAAAACAGAGGATTGCCATTGCCAGAGCGTTGTTGGCGAATCCGCGAATCTTGATTCTTGACGATTCAACAAGCTCTGTTGACGCTAGGACGGAAATGCTAATCCAAGAAGCGCTAGAGAAACTCATGACCGGGCGGACTACATTCATCATCACCCATAGACTCAGCACCATTCGTAATGCTGACATGATTGTGATGATGGATAGGGGGCGTGTAGTTGAGAAGGGCACTCACAAAGAACTACTAGAGAAGGATGGACTATATGCAGGTTTACATGCTACTCTTAAACAGATGGAGATAGCAGCCCCACGAGCCCAGAGCCCACAAACATCCACCGAAGAAATGGAGGTGACGAGTGGTGGGTAGACGGGCATTACTCTACGAGGATCTAGAACGATCCAACGAATATGAAGACATGACACTCCTCACCCGGATGGTGAGTTATCTTCTTGAGTACAAGGGATATTTCATAGCAACTTGTATTTTCGTTGCTATCAACATCATCGTGAATATCTGGGCACCTTTTGTGCTCAGACATGCAATAGATGTGGATTTCATCAGCGGTGATTTGCAGGCTTTAGCAATGACTGCTTTGTTTTATGTTGTTCTTCGGATAGGCAACTGGCTTTCAAACTATGGCAGTGGTTACCTTACAGCCCTCATGGGACAACGAGCGGTATATTCAGTAAGACAGGAGCTTTTTGGCGAGCTTCAGAAGATGGGGCAAGACTTCTACGATGACTACGAAAGCGGGAGAGTGATTTCGAGACTAACCAACGATGTCGATCGTATGAGTGAGTTCCTCTCAGGTGGCCTTATCAATACGATGGCTCAATTCTTCATAATTTTCGCAATAGGAGGAATCATCTTCACCGTTGATTTTCAGTTGGCGATTGTTTCGCTGGCCGTGGTACCCCTTTTGGGAGGGACAGCCATATTCTTCAGAAAGAAGATGAGGGAAGCGTATCGGAGTACGCGAAAGACAATATCCAGCGTTACAGCCAACCTTGCCGAGAGTATATCGGGCGCCAAGGTCACCAAGAGCTTCGCCAGAGAGAAACGATCAGCAGAAACTTTCGAGGAGCTCAATAAAGCCGATTACGAATCAAACATCGATGCGTCCAAAGCCAGTTCGACCTTTTTCCCGAGTATCAGATTTGTTGGTGCCATAGGCGTGTTCCTTATCCTCTGGATAGGTGGTATGCGACTTACTCAAGGGACGCTGAGCCTTGGTACACTTGTATTGTTTATCCGATTCAATGAACAGTTTTTCCGCCCAATGTTGATAATAAGCAACTTTTACAACACTGTGCAGGCTGCATTCGCAGGATCGGAAAGGGTATTTACAATCATGGATTCCGAACCTTCAATCGAGAACAAGTCAGACGCCATTGAGATGCCCCCTGTTAAAGGCCGGATAGAATTTGAGGATGTAACATTCGGCTATGTAAAAGATACACCGGTTCTAGAGGATTTCAATTTGGAAATCGAACCGGGCGAGACGATTGCCCTTGTTGGAGATACTGGTGCTGGGAAAACCACCGTGGTGAACCTACTCAATCGATTCTATGATGTGTGGGAAGGTTCTGTCAAAATCGACGGTATAGATGTCCGTGATGTCACTCAAGAGTCACTGCATTCCACTATTGGTATCGTACTGCAGGATCCATTCCTGTTCATGGGAACCGTGAAGGAAAATATCGCATATGGCAGACCAGATGCCACAGATGATGAAATAATAGAGGCTACTGAAGCCATTGGGGCAAGGAAGCTGATTGAGAACCTGGACAATGGCTTCGAAACCGGTGTAGGAGAACGCGGAAGTCATCTATCAGAAGGGGAGCGCCAGCTCGTGAGTTTCGCTAGAGCTTTGCTTGCTGACCCCCGAATCCTGGTGTTGGATGAAGCCACCAGTAGTATCGATGTGTACACCGAACACACGATTCAGAAGGGCATGGAAACACTTCTTGGGGGCCGGACGTCGCTTGTCATTGCGCACAGGCTGTCAACTATAGTCAACGCTGATCGCATCGTCGTTATCGAAGATGGCGAGATCGTAGAATCTGGCAAACATGAGGAGCTCATGAAAAATAAGGGGAAATATTTCTCGCTGTACGAATTGCAGCTTAAGCCAAGGGCGATGGAATCAACTGCGACCGTGTAAGGATAAGGAAACATTCAGATAGTTGTTTTGTAAAAAAGAGGCCCCTGCTCAGAGCACAGGGGCGGAATACTGATTCGATGCAAGGAACTAGAAGATGCGATTCTACTCTTCGTCTTCCCAGTCCAAATCGTCGATATCGCTGGAGCGTAGTTTCTTCAAGCTCTTTAGGCCCTTCAAACCCTTAAGTCCCATCATGGATTTACCAACTATGTTGGAGATTGATTGGCCCAGTCCCATCCCGGGAATATCTATACCACCTATCCCGTTCTTGCCAATTGTGATGGTCTTCCCGCTTGGTTCAGTGACTGTGACACCACTCTTCTCAACCGACACCAGTCGATTTTCTTTAACCACGAAAACCGATTTGCCTCTGACAAGTACAATCTCTGGGTCCTTTGCTACAAGAACAATCTTCTCATCTTCTTGGTCGGTTCCGATGATAACACCTTCTTCATCTAAGGCCCCTCTCCGTTCATCTTTGGTAGCACCCAAATCATCTATTTTGGGCCTTGCAGCTTCCAGGAATTCTTGGTTATTCGTATATTCCGTCTGTTGAAAATCAGTATCATGAGCAACCCGTGAGATATCATCAATCTCAACTGGTCCGAAATACACCTGTATACCCTTGAAAGAACCTGTTATCGATTCTCCAACAGCGCCGCGATCAGTTTCTGCAATTGCGTCAACAGCAAATTCTGCAGGATCACTAAATACAAGCCCAATTGGTTCACCGTTGTCCAAGAGCCTTGAACAGATACATCCTGACCCTAGCGTGACCAAACATTTCTCTTTAGAAATGAGGTCATGGGTTGTTTCGATTACATGAGTCTCTTCTTCTATTGTCATGCGTGCCATCTTTACACATCGCTCCTAAATTCATCATCTTCTTCAACGTCGTTTCCGTTCTCCTTTTTATCAAACTCAACCGAGACTTCACCATTGGTTCCAGCAGTTTTCTTTCCGTTTTGTACTCTTCTCTCATCTTCAACTTGGCTAGTTAACCACTGTGATAACCGATACGCTAGTCTGCCTTCAATAGTAATGTAATAGGTTCCCCGCACCTCGCCTTTCACAACGTATCCAGCTTCAAGCAAAGGATTGAGATGATGGGTTAGTGAACTTCCCGTTCGCCCAACATGATTCTCCAGTTCATTGAACGATTTGGCGCCGTCTTTCAGAAACTCGAGAATACGTAATCGCTCTTCACTTCCCAGAGGACTGATTACCTCAGCAACACGCTCGGGGGGTATTTGCTCGATTTCTTCACGATCCCATTTACGCTTCGCGCGATGGACCCGTACTGGAGGAACCTTGACTCTGAAATCACCGATGCCCTCTACAGAGGCCTGAATCTGTTCGTTTATGCCTTCCATCATGTCGCTCAAGCTTTCGGTCATACCACTCAAATCAATGAAGGGTCCACGAGGGGCATGACGAGATTCAGTAGTACGGCGAGATGATTCCCGCCGAATCCGGGCTTTGCTTCGAAGGTTCTTCCTTTCTCGGCGAAGATCCTCAATTTCTTCACGGAGGGTTTCTTTGAGCTCTCGCACTTCGCGGAGCTCATCTCGTAGGTTGTCAATGTCGTCGCTCATTGTATTCGTCTAATGTACAGTAGTACAGTTTGTTTATAAATTATACGGTCATAATACATCAAAGAATTGTGGTGGAATCAGATTTCAATGATCTGATTCCCAAAAGGAGAGATAGAGAGTAAGAGAAGGCCCAATGAGCCTCCGTTGAGAAGCGAGATGAGACCTATGCTTATATTCGAAGGAGGAGAGGCTCATTATTCCTAATCCAACGGGCCAGCCTTTGTGTGGGGGTGGTTGTGTTGAGTCTAAGCTCTTGCCGCCCATTGATGGGCCTATGGCTGCGTATCATAATGGAAAGGTATAATCCCTTTGCAATTGAACAGCCCGGTGCATTTACAGTAAATGTGGCTCAATGAAACATATGAATCACTTCAGCAGAAAGATAGAAGTAGGAAAACGCTACAGTCAGGAAAGTGGGAAGATGTGGCATAATGAGTGAGCGTTCACTGTGGATTGGCGTTTTTCTTGCAGTCTTGATATCTGGTGTGGTAATGATCCTTTCACTATGGCCGCGGGGTTTGGATTCGGTATTGCTCAATGCCACGAGATTAGTTTCCATTTTCCTTGGCATGCTTGGAGGTACGGCTCTAGGGGAGCTATTTAGAATCAGAAATAATCAGCAAACTGGACAGAAACTCTTGGATGATTTGCGAGAGGAATGCAAAGCGAATCTTGAGATTCTTGGCACAGGTGTACCATTGCGAAAAGGCTTCTGGATTCTGGGAATGCGGTCAGGAAGAGCACAATACCTCCCTGATGAAAACAGGCACAATCTTTGGGAAATCTATTCCCGAATCACACACTACAATGAGGATATTGAGAACCTTCACAGAGCTATGCTACTAAACCCAGAGCAGGAAAAACCAGCTGGTCTTCAGGAGGAAATAGACGACCTGTGTTCAGAAATAAGGAAACGAATCAAGCGCTTCCTGGATAAAAACTAGTTTGAAGAGACGAACCGATTACGTCAAATTATCTCCCTTTGAAACACTGAACTCGACTATCCCGCCCTCAGGTGTCTCTTCAATTTCTGTTATCTTGGCGTTAAGTCCAAATTCGTGTTCAAGGAGAAACCGAAAATCCTCGAAATAATCGTAGTAGCCACAGGTTGTACAAAACGAGCCAGTAAACTCAAGAACAAGCGATTCGTCCTGAAATGATATCAATTCCGCCTTTACTTCAGGCACTCTATACTTGTTGTATTCGTTTATGGCATTATCAATAACCTGCGTGATGTTCAGTCCTCTTCGCCTCCGCTCAAATGTAGCACAGATCATTGAAAAAGTAGTGGATTGAGGATAACTCATGCAAGCATGATTTAAGGGCAAGCTTGCTAATTCTAAGACCATGACCGAGCCCATTGTTTACCACGTGCAAGAAGGACGCCTTGTTTTGATGAAGGATCCTGGAGCTTTTGGAAAAGGAGACTGTTACCTTGTTGACGGTGGGGACAAAATCTATCTGTGGATTGGACCCGAATCAACCGTTGATGAGAGATTCCTAACTGCAGCAGAAGCAGTAATGCAGGACACTGCCCGAAAAGGCAAAGCTGACATTGATAGAATCGATGGCGGGGATGAACCGGAATCGTTCACGACCCTTTTCGATGATTTCGAAATCACCGATCAAGATACTGCCAGTATGTTGAAGAAAGTGCGTTTAGAAACCCATGAGCACAAGCTATGGAAAGTACACCGTGAGGGGGACAAGACCTTCTTCACAGAAGTGCCACTTGAAGAAAGCTCACTGAAATCAGACGATGTTTTCGTGCTTGATGCATGGGATGACATCTACGTATGGCGAGGGAAAACAGCTACAGCCAGAGAAAAATTCGATGGAAATATCATCGCAAGGAGATATGACGCGGAGAGGGTCGGCGTTCAGGATATCGAAATAATAGAGGAAGGAGCAGAACCAGAAGGGTTCTTTGAAAGCTTCGGTTAAGCAATAGTTATGGTTCCTTGCAAATAAATGTCCGACGAGAGGTTCTTGAGGTACTAGGGGCGGAGCTTTCGTTCCTATGCAAGTTGCCAGCTACCACTTTTCATGAAGCTGAGAGGTTCATAAGGGGAAATACGGAATTCAGAAAGAGTATCTCTGTAAGGCATGCTCACGGAGGCAAAGCTCTTTGATTACCATAGACAAGGCACGGAATTGGGAGTCGTATAGAAATCACTGGACAGAATTGATTGCCTCTGTTCAGTGGTATGACAGCGATGTCCCCATGCATTATTCTCCAGAGGAGGAGCTGGAAGAACTGGAAAGCGCTTTCATAAACAAAGAGGGGATATTCCTATTGGCCAAAGACGGGAGGGCTAAGATACGAGGGCTTTTGGGTGTCAGGTGTAAAGGGAATGTTGCCAAAGTTAGACCTTGGGAGCCGCTAGTAGCAGCCGATACATCACTGTATTATGTAGGACAAGTGCTTCTAGGGGCTGCTAGGACGGAATTGAGGAGGAAGGGAATAGAGACACTTCTCGCCACGCTGAAGTACAGCATAGATGAGATAGATAGCGCAAAACAACTACGTGAGCTCTATTTGAGCTGTGATTTTAATCTAACTCGATATGTTGGGATTCAGCTAATCGCAGACTTGACCCAGCTAGATACTGCTCATAGAGGGCCACAGGATATGATTATCAGGAATATTGATACCATCGATATGGATAGAGTTACCGAGCATGTTCTCAGGGCGTATATGTCCACACCGGGGGATCGTTCTATTCATGGCAACGACCCGGGAGTAAGTACTGCTGAAGGGATTATGCGAGCGTTGAATCAGGTAACCTCGGGCTCACTGGGAACAATGAAGCCGGGTTTGTACAAGCAGGGATTCAAAGATGGGACACTTGCAGGATTCATTCTCGCAGTCATTCGAAATCGGCCATACTATCCACGCCATGGACTGATTTTCCTATTCGGTGTTTTCCCCGAATTTCGACGACAGGGAATTGGTCAGGCACTACTGTATGAATTGGGGAAAACGCTCAAAGAATATGGCTGTGAATATACCTTCGTAGGAACACCAAAGGAGAACCAGCCAGCAATCAACTGCTATATTGATGCGGGATTTGAACCCAACTCTTGGGTGGAATTCTATTCCACAGAACTGAATCCGTAGCCATTGAATCTTCACTTTCAAATTGTTGGGGACCCATTCAGCTTCCTTCGTAAGATTCACGATAGATTGACGCCTTTCTGAATCAATTGAGTTCCCCCAATCAACTATAATAGTCAAGTTATGCGTAAAATCTGATATACTACGAAGGTCATGTATTCGATATGCTCGTTGAAATCACTCTTGTCTTTCTACTAGTGATACTTGTCTGGACTGTAATATCGTTCAGGGGTTGGAAACGAAAGATTACGAATACTCTAAGGGAGGAAAGTGAAGTTGCTAACACGGCAAGAGGTAAGATTGAGTATGCTCTCCAAGGTAATGGACCAGTAGTTCTAATGCTACATGGTGCTCCTGGCGGATATGATCAAGGCTCACTAGATATGGATATGTGGGTCAACGAAGGTTTCTCATTATTGACCATTTCGAGGCCAGGCTATCTCCGCACACCATTGAGTACCGGGAAGACATTCCAAGAGCAAGCAGATGCTATTAGTGCGCTACTGGACGCGCTTGGTATCTCAAAGGTCGCGATTGTTGCCGCCTCGGCTGGAGGACCTGTAGCTTTGCATTTTGCTCTACATCATCCAGACCGAATATCGGCTCTTGTTCTAATGGCTGCAGCCAGCCAACAGTATACCGTAGAGGAGAACCAAATGCATTCCTTGCTTGGTCGGATACTTATGTCCGACACGATTGCGGATTTTGGAGTCTGGTTGTACGACATTCTGACAAGATACTGGACTAGCATGTCATTAAAACAGATGTTCAATGAGAACGTAACTTTGGAACCAGAGGAATTAGATGAGTATGTAGACGAAGTGATGGCGATCCCAGAAGAGGTTGCTTGGTATAAGAGGTTCGTCCGCACGACCTGTCCAATGAGTCTAAGAAATGCAGGGCTCAACAATGATTTGGAGCAGCTTGGGCAGGTATCTTTTGATAATTTGGACGTCATAGAGTGCCCAACATTAGTGGTTCATGGAACAGCCGATGGAGATGTATCATACACAAATGCTGAGTTCTCGGCTTCGTCAATCCCAGATGCTAGATTGTACAGTCTTGACGGTGTTGGACATATAGTCGGGTTAGGAGAACACGTCCCTGAAATGAATTCAGAAATACTTGAATTTCTTGGAGAATCCATGTGACAGAAAATATTCGTATTTGAAACAAATGAATGAAAGCCTGCCGCCATTCTCTGGCGAACAGGCTCTGATTCCTTTCTACCTTTCTTCTTGCAGTTTCTTGATCTGCTCGATGATTTCAGGGACAACATCGAACAAATCTCCTACGATGCCGAAATCAGCTACTTCGAAAATCGGCGCTTCTGGATCCTTGTTGACAGCTACTATAATATCGCTGCTTCTCATTCCTGCTAGATGTTGAATTGCACCACTGATACCGAAAGCGAAGTAGAGTTTGGGACAGATGGTGCGTCCAGACTGGCCGACCTGCTGGGTTGGTGGGAGCCAGCCTGCGTCGACGATGGGACGTGAGCCGCCAACAGCAGCGTCGAGCAAGTCAGCCAATTTCTTGGGAAGGTCCAGGTTGGAAGGATCTTTGATGCCACGGCCGCTACAGACAACTATGTCAGCCTCTTCGACCGATTTCATTCCTTCGACCTTTTCGATGACGGTGTCAAGGACTTCGGTCCGGATCTGTGATTTGTCGATTGTAATGTCGACCTTTTCGATTTCACCCTCTCGTGATTCATCCGGTTCAGCCACTTTGAATACATTGGGACGAACAGTGGCCATCTGTGGGCGGGTATATGGAGTGATGATTTCAGCCATGACGTTGCCACCAAATGCAGGGCGTGTCTGAACGAGTTGACCTTCATCATCGATGTCAAGTGCCGTGCAGTCCGCAGTAAGTCCAAGTCCAAGTCTGGCTGCAACGCGAGGAGCCAAGTCTCTGCCATTGCTTGTCGCACCATAGAGTACTATTGAAGGATCTCTGGAGGATATCAGAGAGGTTACAGCGATTGTATACGCATCAGTGGTGTAGTCCGAGTAGATTTCATCGTCGATAAGCAGAACCTTGTCAGCCCCCTGGTAGATGAGCGGCTGAGCCAGGTCGTCGATGTCATGGCCAACGATAACTGCAGTAAGGTCCTCACCTAGTTTGTCAGCAAGCACCCTTCCCTCTGTTACGAGTTCGTTAGCGACACTACGCAGTCTTCCCTCTTTGGTCTCACAAACTACCCAAACACCTTCGTAACCTTCAAGAGCTTCCTGGTCCACGGCTTTTCGTTCGATTTCGATAGCATCAACGGGGCACACTTCCTCACAGGAGCCACAGAGTACACATTTGTTCATATCGAAGGCGACTTTCTTGCCATCCTTCTTAATTGCTCCAAAATTGCATACTTTTAGACACATGCCGCATCCAGTACAAGTCTCTCTATCGTAATTCAAACCCATTTCATATCGCCCCCTTCTTCGCGAGGAATTCAACAAGTTGTTTGGCTCCTTCCTCAGGAGTCTCGGGTTCTATTTTGATACCACCTTTCTTCTTTTCAGGCGGGAACACCTTTCTGACCTGAGTTGGTGAGCCCTTCAACCCAACTTCGTCTTCATCCACACCAAGGTCCTCAAAGCTCACTTCTTCCAGCGGTTTCTTCTTCGCCTTCATAATACCCATAATATTCGGCAACCGTGGTTCATTGAGACCCTTGGTAGCAGTAAGTAGCAAGGGCATCTTGCCTTTGACAACTTCGTAACCTTCGTCGGTCTCCCTGTGAACAGTAATATGCTTCTCGTCATCAGATACCTCGATATCGCGGACATAACAGATCTGTGGAATACCCAGCAATTCTGCGATTTCAGGACCGACCTGTGCAGTATCACCATCAATGGCCTGTTTGCCACAAATCACCAGATCGTAATCCATCTTCTTAATCTGCTGTGCAAGAGTGTATGATGTTGCCCAGGTATCAGCCCCTGCAAAAGCTCGATCAGTGAGGAGAACAGCCTTGTCGCCACCCATTGCTAAGGCTTTGTAAAGCGCATCCTTTGCCTGTGGGGGGCCCATGGTGATAATGGTGACCTCACCGCCGTACTGCTCCTTCAACTGCATCGCAGCTTCTACAGCGAATTCGTCAAATGGATTCAGAATTGACGGCACACCTTCACGCACAAGCGTGTTAGTCTCCGGGTCAATCTTGACCTCTGCTACTTCGGGAACTTGTTTTATTGGCACTACAATTTTCATTCGGACCATTCCCTATCGCCAGAGGGACCGTTCTACATTATAAGGAATATGCCCTCGGAAATCTAACAACCTCAACAGATACCACGGTGCACCAAACGCTTTTACACAACCCTTTTATTGTGTGAACTTTTCTTTTTGTTTAGTTCCATAATGATAGCCTCTCGTAGTTCGATATACTCGGGAGGTAGACTCGAGGTAGTTGACGGAAAATGAAAGAGAAAGTTATCGGCGCATTAATCTTCATAGTTGCTATCCTAGTGCTCATTTACTACACTTGGGCATTACCGCTATTGCAGAACCCATGGTTCGGGCCAGCCCTCAAGACTTGGGTGGACAATACTTTCGGAGCGGGCACTCTTCTACATCAAATCTTCGCCCCAGATCCGATGTTCCTCATCATCTTGCCTGTCTGGCTTGCAGCTGTCCTTATCATGGTCATCGGAGCCTGGATTGGTTGGACAATGATGACAACTCCTGCTCCAGAACCTTTGGAAGACTTCGATTTCGATGAATCTGAGATAGCAGAGCCCGAAATGGAAGAAGAGACTGAGGAAGAGTCAGAAGAAGAGGATTAATCACATCCGGTTCTTCACCTTACGTCTACAGTTTATGGGCCGGTTCATCCGGCCCCTCTCCAATTCTATTTCTTCTTTAACGCCCGCACAGTCAATCAAAACTAGTTTCTTATGATGTCATCTATCTATTTCCGCGTACCCGATAGCATAATAGATGATAGGATTCAAAGGCGTTCTATAGGGAGGGGGCTAGGCAAGGGTTTCCAGCGCCTTGAGAATCATGTTCTTCCCTTTTTCTGCTAGCTTCTCAGCTGTTTCCTCCGTTTCACTCTCAGCAAAACAACGCCAGATTGGTTCTGTTCCCGACGGTCTCATGAGAACCCAGCCCTCGTCGTACACCAGTTTCACACCATCTATCGTAATTCGTTCTTCATCTTTGGTTAGTTCAAGCAAAGGTTCCAAAATATCGAGTTTCTTTTCCTGGGGAACATCCACAGCCAATTTGACGCTTTCATACTGGGGTAAATCAGCAACGAGTTCAGATAGGGTCTTGTTCTCAACAGCCATGATTTCAGCCATTTTTCCAGCAGTCATGGCCCCGTCGCGGACTGCCTGATGCTCAGGATAGAACACACCACCGTTTTCTTCGCCGCCCATCTCAGCGTCGATTTCAGTCATGCGATGAGACACGTCAACACTTCCTACTACAGTCCAGTCGATTGTCGCCCCTGCTTTTTTAGCAACATCCTCAATCAGGCGACCACTACTTACAGGAGTTACCAGAGTCGGATTTTCATACTCGGCTAGGATATAGGAAGCCAGGATAGCAAAGGATTGGTCTCCCCAGAGGATAGTGCCATTCTCATCAACAAAGGTTGCCCGGTCTGCATCCCCATCATGGGCAACACCAAAATCCGCACCTACAGCTTTCACAGCTGCTGCAAGCATTTCTAGATTTTCGGGTGTTGGTTCGGGGTCTCGTCCAGGGAATAATCCATCCATTTGAGCATTCAGAGAAATGACCTTGCAACCGAGCTGCCGAAGCAGTATTGGTGTTGCCAGTGAACCCACACTATTTGCTCCATCGACCACCACCTTGAGTGCTTGTTTCTTCACAGCTTCTATATCAATGTGAGATTGTATTGCTTGGAGGTAATCTTCGATGGCAGAATCATAACTCCTTTTGCTGCCAATTTCGGTCCAGCTGGCAAGTTTGAAATCCTCATTGAAGTAGATTTCCTCCATTTCGTCTTCTAAATCTCTAGATACTTCTATACCGTTAGATCCCATGACCTTGAGCCCATTGAATTCTGGGGGGTTATGAGATGCAGTAATCATTATCCCGCCGGTACATCCAAGCTCTGGAATAATGAATTGAAGGGTGGGCGTCGGGACGAATCCAACATCCACAACGGATTTCCCGGTAGAAAGCAGACCTGATGTCACTGCATGCTGTAGCATTTCACCACCCATTCTGCAGTCGCGCCCGATAGCCACCTCCTCACCTTCTAGAACCGTCCCAACAGCTTTTCCTATGCTAAGAGCGATTTCCGGAGTGATTTCACGGTTAATGATTCCACGAACGCCATTTGTCCCAAAGAGCTTCTTGCCCATGGTGAATCGTACCCAGCTTTGTGCAACTAGGCCCAGACTTAAGAGTGTCGCTACAGTGTGGCCGAAGGGGGTTCGATATGCCGTTCGGTTTCTTCAAGAAAGAGAAGGACAAGAAATACGAGAAAGCAGCCAAGCTGCTGGCGGAAGAGAAGTATGAGAAGGCAATCTCGCTTCTAGAGGAAGTCCTCGAGGTGGACCCCGAGCATACAAATGCTCTTACGTCAATGGGAGTTGCTATGGTTTCTATGCATGTCAATCCAAACCTAGCAGATCCCAGTATAGCAGAAGGACTTGATTACTTGAATCGGGCTGCAGAAATCGACCCAGAAGATCCTGTACCCATATTCAACAAGGCGGTTTTGTTGCGGAAACTGAACAGACCAGACGAGGCAATTGAAGCCTTCAAAGAAGTACTTGAAATCGAGGAGCGACAACCACTTGCCCTGTTACATATCGCAGAAATCAACTATGAGCTCGAACGCTGGGAAACTGCCATTGAGTATGCCCGACGAGCGCTTATCAGAGACCCGGGATTAAAAGAAGTAATGAAATGGGTGCCTGAAGCCATGGAGAAAGCGGGCATGCTCGATGAAGAACAAACGGACCAAAAGTAGTATCGTCTCTATTGAGCTGGTTCATGTTATCTACTTCGGACCCTCAAAGTGTTTGTGCTGCTCTTAGCCATATACAAAAATACCCGTTCTGTTTCAGCCTGTCAGCGTCTTCTGAAGAAGATAGATGAGACGGGGTAAACAGATATGGATTGCAAAATAAGGGAATGGGACAGAAGAGCTGACATAGTATTTTTCAAGAAGGCGGAACTGGAGGCATTCAAAGGAACGATTCCAAACGCCGATGATTTGACCGAGTCGGAAATCAGAAACAAGCTCAAAGAAATGGATGAAAACGACCCTGTCGACCTCACTGATCCAAGTCATGAAGTTTTCATTGCTGAGACGGATGAAGCAGGGGCAATCGGATTGGCATGGATCCAAGATAGGGAGCCGTTCTGGCGGTTTGAAACCCAGCTCACTTGGATATTCAATCTATATGTCATTTCACAGTTTCGCAGAAAAGGTATAGCACGGCAGCTCCTTGAGTACATCGAAGCATGGACTCGCAAGCAGGGGTTGTCTCGAATCGGCCTTCATGTCATCGAATGGAATACAGCAGCAAGAAAACTGTACGAGTCATTGGGGTACAGCTTGCTACATAGCCACAATGAGAGCCGGTTCTATGAGAAAGTGTTATCGAACGAAGAGTGAATCCTGTAAGCAGAAGTATGCGCATGACAATCCTGGTCTGGGGTAGAATACTTCCTTTCTGTATCGCTCGTTTTCAACAGCTGCTGCATAACCCTTAAATTCACACTTTCAAGGCACTTCATTGAATTACTACAAGTAGTATATTCCCCATTTCCTAGGGTGATTACATGTCTCAACGTGGCAGAGAACCAACATATCGTGGCTACAAAATCCAAGAGCTCGTCGAAATGAGCATGGACGATCTCATCGAACTCCTCCCAGCTCGGCGCAGACGATCTCTTAAACGAGGCCTTCCTCCGCGCCAGAAGAAACTCCTCAAGAAGGTCAGGGAAGCTCGGAAGAAACTCAAGAAAGGAAAGGCCCCAGTCATCCGAACCCACTGCCGCGACATGGTCATTCTCCCCGAGATGGTAGACCTCACCTTTGGCGTTCACGACGGCAATCGCTTCCAAGATGTGAAAGTCACCCCTCTTATGATCGGTCATTGTTTGGGTGAGTTCGCTATCACTAACAAGAAGGTTAAGCATGGCAGCCCCGGTATCGGAGCTACCAAGAGCTCTGCATATGTGCCACTGAAGTAAAACCAAGCACGAAACTTTTGGCTGGTCATATGCCAGCCCTTTCTATTTTCATTCCAGAGAGCGGAAAGGCCAATCGTCGATTCCTTCTGCAGCAAGGTCATGTTCAACATCTTGTTTCCGTTCCTCTTGCTGAAAGACCCATTTCATCACATCAGACAGCTTCTTTATGTCATCAGGAGGTGTGAGAAGAGCTGCTCTCATTGGTCCTAGCAATACGAAGGAAAAAATCATTGAGGGGGGTGGGCTTGAGTTCCTCCCTCAATCCCCGGTCCAGCAGTGACTATACTACTCACTTCTAAGCGCTTCTACTGGTTCAAGCTTGGAAGCCCGCCATGCCGGGTAAAGTGCAAATACGACACTCACAAGTACTCCGAAGAGTAAGGCCTCAAGGGCTAATGTAGGTGTTAGAACAGGTGTTATGGCCATTGGGGCTCGTTGAGCTCCAGGACCTCCTAAACCACCCATGAATCGACCAAAGAAATTGGCTAGCAGGGCCCCAACACCAATTCCTATGCCACCGCCAATCAGACCGATGAGAAGAGCTTCACCAAGGAAAATTAGTAGGACACTCCTGCCAGTCGAGCCCAATGCCTTCAGGATTCCGATTTCTCGGGTGCGCTCCATGAGGGAGACGATCATGATGTTCATGATTCCAATCCCTGCAACAAGAAGCGATATCCCAGCGATTCCCCCAAGAAGAAGCTCGACAGTGGCGAGAGCATTAGAGATTGTATTCAACATCGCGGTGGCAGAGACGACTGACACCTCGTTGAGGAATAGTTCTTCAATATCCTCTGAAACAGAGTCGATAAAGTCACTATCATCACTCTCAAGCTTGACTGCGATTTGAGAAACCTCTTCTGAATCGAAGTACCCCATTGCTGATTCTAGGGATATGTACGCCCCCGTGTCGGAAGGGCCGAATCCAAAGGCACCGATTTCCTCCAAAATCCCAACAATTGTCACTGACTTGTTGACAGGTACCAGCTTGGTTCCGTTTCTCACCGTGTAGTATACGTTCACGGTATCACCGAGTTCTACCAGATGTGTTCCGTTGTTCCACGGATCATAAAGACGGTGTCCAATAACCATCTCATCATTAGCCGGATTGTCAGGTATCACCCCATGTTCGGCGACAAATGTAGAATACATCTCATGATATGCGTCAAAGTCTGCCCCGGTTAGGCTGAGTGTTCTATCCGAATCGTCTAATTCAACAGTAACGGTTTTAGAAATCGTGGCACTAGAAGTAACAACACCATCAATCTCGTTAATAAGCTCAGTATCGTTCGCATACAGTGCGAAGTCGCTATCTTCATTACTGTTGAAACCAAAACCAGTTGAACCTGTCTGTACATTCACAACATCAGTAGAAAGCCCTTCTTGGAACTGGCCAGTTATTGCCACCTGGAAACCCTGAGTGAAGGATAGGAGTGCAACAATTGCCCCAACGCCAATAACAATTCCCAAAGTGGTCAGGCCAGACCGAACCTTCCGTAGACGAATGGCACCAAATGAGTATGATAGTATATCACGTGCTTTCAATCTAGTTCCCCCCGTCAGACACAATATGCCCATCCCGCATTCTGAGAATTCGTGGCGTTTCCTTGGAAACCTCTGGATCATGAGTAACGATGATACAGGTAATATGCTGCTCTTCGTTTAATCCTATAACGAGATTCATAATATCCTGAGCCGTCTCCGAGTCAAGATTACCGGTTGGCTCATCCATGAGCAAAAATGTTGGATCATTGACAAGTGCCCGTGCAATAGCAACCCGTTGACGTTCACCACCGCTGAGCTCAGCAGGTTTGTGGTCCATTCGTTCCGCAAGACCAACCTTGGTAAGAGCATCAGTTACCAAGGCCTTCCGCTCATCCTTTGACATTCCTGAAATGGTAAGGGGAAGCTCCACATTGCCCTTGGCATCTAGCCGGGAGATGAGATTAAAGAACTGAAAGACAAAACCCACGGATTTCCTCATGCCGGCAAGTTCATCATCATCCAGTTCGTTAAGGTTCACACCGCTCAAGACTACCTTTCCGCTGGTTGGTCGGTCCAGAGCGCCTGCTAGGTTAAGCAAGGTGGATTTGCCGCTTCCACTTGGCCCCAGAATCGAAATCAGTTCGCCCTGGTGGACATCAAAACTGACTCCACGTAAGGCTTTGACTGTCACTTCACCCATTCTATAGTGTTTAGTTGCATCCTCTAGTTGTAGTACTGTATTCAGTTGTATCGACCCCTGTGTGGGGCGGAACAACACACTTCACGATTTGAGTTCGGCAAGAAGTCGTTCAACTTCTTCTGCGGCTTCAGTCATGAGAGACTCTAGTTTCTTGGCAACCTCGGATTCAGGATGATCAGTCAGTTCCATCGTGACTGCCAGCAAAGCATGGAACAGCCTTCGAGCTGAATCCCTGAGATAGTCAATCTCATCAGGAAGATCCAGAAATGGTGGGACTGACAGCGGGCCCGAACTGAGCCGCTGTTTCATCTTTTCAAACTGGCCACTTTGCTCCTCCAGAAAAGCGTGTCCCATATCTGTTAGCTCGTATCGCTTCATACCATCAATAGTTGGTAGTTCTTCAGCAAGCCCACTCTCTTTGAGTTTCTTCAAGAGAGGATATATCGAGCCTGGACTGGGACTGTATCTGCCGCCGGTCTCTTCCTCGATGCGGGACATAATCTCAGAGCCAGCCATTGGTTTTTCTTTCAATAGTAAGAGAACCCGATATCTCAAGTAGCCCTTGGGGACTCGCGCAGTTTGCCTTGCCCAACGGGACATTGGAGGAATCGGAAATGGCGCCTCCTTGTACTCATCAACACGCTTCTCATCAAGGTAGTATTTTCCATCAACCTCTTGAAATGGAAGGTGTTCCCCCATCGGAGAATCCATGAAATACTCAAAGACGTTTGGTAATCCCAGCTCATCCAGAGACAATGCGTTTTCTCTGCTTGTTGCTCCCTTCTGCTTGAAGAAATCAATGGTTTGCCTGAGCCGTTCCCGCATATCGTGATGCATGCTATTCCGCCTTTTGTCTTTAACGATATTGTTATTGATATCGTAAGCGATATCATAAGCGATATATAAATAAACTTTGTGAATGATACCATCATTCCTTGGTTGTGCATTAGTGACAGAATACCAAATACAAAACCAACAGCAGCTACAGGAAAACCAAAACCAACAAGAACCAACCGGTAGCTACTAGCAGATGAAGCATTGCCAATAGACTGGCAACTTTCGCAAATTCAACGAAGCTTATGGGATTTTTTGCCTCTTCTGCAAGTCCAATAGCCATAAGGTTAGCAGGCGCACCCATGGGAAGCAGATAGCCACCAATATTGACAGCTGTAATCAGAGCAAACGTAAACACAGGTGAGCTTGAAGCGAATTCCAAAGCAACTGGAGCAAGAACAACAGATACAGGAATATTGTCCACAATAGCAGAAAGGGCCGCCGGAAGCCAAGTGAGAAGGACAGTTGCTCCTTCCATGCTACCTCCAACTAGTGCGCTTACACCGTCTCCAAATGCGTCTATAACGCCGGTAATCTCCAGCGCCGTGACAAGGCCGAAGATTCCTATAAGAAAGAAAATAGTGCCCCATCCGATTCGTGCAAGAAAGACATTGACTCGTTCATGATTCATCAATAGCATGGCAAAAGCAATTGTGATTGCCACCATGACAGGCTCGATACCTACACTTGAACCTGCTGTGAAACCGAAGATAAGAACAATTATGGCTATGATTGAAGCATAGAAGTCACGTCTGGATTTGATCATGCTTTGAGGATTGATGTCAAAAATGTCATCCACCAAGTCTTGTGAACAACGTACAAATTTCGGTTCGAAAAGAGCCAAGAGATATACAACGGTGATGATAAAGAGAATGGCGGAAAGGGGCATTAGTACAAGGAACATCAGTCCCGCATCCAGTCCCGTTTTTGATGCAATTACCAAGTTGGGAACCGCTCCCACAACAGAGGGAATGGAGCCGAAATTGGCTACTATTGACTCAGATATGAGAAACGGTTTGAAATCGATTTCCAGCGCCCTGCAGATTTCGATGGTTAAGGGTGCCATGATAAGAATGGTTGAAGTAGTATCAAAGAAGAGTGAAACCGCCCACACGAAAGTCAAGAGCACGAGGAAAAGGTGTTTTGTATCGCCCCCCGAAGGTCTTGCCAGCGTCAGTGCAAGATATTGAAACATGCCCGAAGCCCCAGCAACGGAAACGATAACCATCATAGCCGTTACAAATAAGATTGTGTGCCATTCAATGTGGGAAATTAGGTCCGTGAAATCGGTTCCCTGAGATGGATCGATGGCGTGTGCAATCCATAGTGCGAATCCTGCGAAAGCCATGCCGGTCATTGACATTGCTGTCCGATTGACTTTCTCGCTGGAAATGGCAAGATACGTGATAACGAATATGATGATAACCAGCATTCCAACTGGTTGGATATCTAGCTGCAGCAGTTTCACCTCCACTGTTCATTGGAAATTCTGGACGGCTTATCCACTCTGCGAAACTATTTGAAGTATTCGCATCTGTAGGTGTTATTCAAGTTGCGACGGCTGAATGTAGTCGCCATGTTCCTCCTGTGCATCGGAAAGACGTTCTTTCTGTTCGTCCAATAATCGATAGAGAATGTTGGGTGTATCAGGCACAGTCTCATGGTAAGTGTTTGATACACGCTTAATTTTCTCCAAAAGCTCCGGCACTCTGATTGTAAATTGCTCTTCGTAGGCCTTGTACGAGTAGTCCTTGCCGAGTTCATCTTTGAAGAGGGGTTTCAAATCCGCGTAGTAGGGAAGATAGCCGCTTGGACTTGGGATAGCATCAACTTCGCCATGAATCCTCCTATCCATCCACTGAAGCCAAACCCGCTTGTCCTGCTTTCCATTCATGTATTCGCCACTGTCATCTTTCAGGAAATAATTGACAGCAAAGATTTCGGGTGGCGAAGTGACCTTGGTGCCAAAGTCAAGATGGTTTTGAATATACTGGCCAAGTGGAATTGAGACGAAATCAAGGTTGGAGAAGGGCTGCAATTTGCGTATACCACTGGGACCCAGTGTGGCTGCAGTGGTCTCTGATTCTAGACTTGCACCCATCGTGATGACACCATGCTCCCAGCTGAGAGATTGTTGCACGGGAACCCAAGTATCGCTATCGCGTCCACCATATATGATGCCTCCGACTTTCACACCCGTCGGCTCATCCAGTGTCTCATCTTTGTTGGGCAGACTGTCTAGGCTCACTGTGTAACGGGCATTCTTGTGTGAGGGTGGAATCTCATTGCCTTCCGCGTCGACTTTGCCTTTGAACCACTGCCCAGAATGATTGATGCCGCGATCAGGAGTTTCTCTCCCATCTCCGAGCCAATAGGGTTCTCCGTCATGAATAAGCACATTGGTAAAAATGACGGGTTCATCAGATTGGAGAACATTCCAGATAACTGGATCATCCTTTTTGTTAACGGAGCGAATTATTCCAAAGATGCCATGTTCAACATTCACCCCCCGGATTTCATCGTCAATCGCTCTGAGATAGGCGATATCATCACCAACAATGGTACTACCCTTCACCATCGAGGTGCTTGTTTTGCCACAGCCGGAGGGAAAGGCACCAGTAAGATACGTCTTTCGCCCTTTGGGACCATGGGCAGCCATCAAGAACATGTGTTCAGCAAGCCACCCTTCCCGATTTGCTTTTCGTATAGCAAGTCTGAGTGCCAGCTTCTTGAGACCTATTGTATTTCCAGCATATTGTGTGTTTACGCTATACACTGTGTTTTCCTTGTAATCAATTGAAACACCACGCTTATCCCAATTGATACTCGTAGCATGAGCAAGCTTGCCGGAGGAATGAAGCATCCAGAATATCTCAGCATCCTCAGGTAGTGTCTTGAAGAATTCGTATCCCTGTCTATAAAGAAGGTCCTCACTATGTGCAACATAGAAGGAGTCGGTGATTTGAACACAGGGTATGGAAAAGGGTGAATCCACCGGGCCGAGACAGAAGAAGCGTACGACCAACTTCTTGTTATTCATGCTGTTCTTCAGACGCTTCCGAACCAGCTTTAGTCCCTTCTGCCGATCCATTTGTGCCAGCTGGTCACCAAGGCTCTCGCCCTCTGGAACCAGGTAGCGAGTGTGTTCTTTGTCACGTGCTTGATCGTAAAAACCATCGAAATGCACAGTATGATTTGGATTTGATAGCGGTGTTTCCTCACCACGGGCTATTGCAGTTTTCCGTACATATTCTATGTCCTCCTTCTCATCACTGCACACGAAAACCTTCATTGGCTGGCAGAGCTCTATAGCATTCGCAACGAATCTATGAATGCGCCTGTTAGGAATCGCTAACAACTTCTTGAAGTTCGCGTCGTTAAGTCTCTCTTCAAGGATTGATATTGTTTCATTCATGCGGTCTGTCTCCCTGGCGGATTTCGCTACCATCATGGGATTGAGGGGCAGCATGTGTTTAATATAAGCCCCATGGATATTGCAGCTGATTCTTCCTTCCACCACCATCTCTAGTCTTAAGTGGAGGTAATGTATCTAACGGGTATTAAACATAGGAGGTTATAGAACCTGCCCACTATGGAAATCAACGGAATCGAGATGTTCTACCGAATTACCGGAGAAGGAGAACCAGTGTTATTTGTTCACGGCCTAGGCGGTGATATACGCGGCTACGAATTTCAGGAAGACGCATTGGCAGAACACTTCACCCTTCTCATGCCAGATCAGAGAGGCCATGGTCACTCCGACGGTCCGGATGCAGATGCAGTCTCAACCGAGGTTTTCGGCAACGATTTGGCCACGTTTCTCAAGAAGCTGGGGTATGAGTCAGTCCATGTTGTAGGCCACTCGATGGGTGGAATGATAGCTCAACAATTCGCCTTAGATTATCCGCACTTAGTAGACAAGCTCGTTCTTATTGATACAACCCCAAGAATCACTGAAGAGACAATCGACGAAGTGTATTCATGGCGCGAAGCACAGATAGAAGGCGGTCCTGAAGCATATCAGGAGGCTGCAATGCGCAGCACATATCCACAAGAGTTCATGGACAACAATCCTGAGCTAATCGAGTACTTGATGAGCAAAGAGGATCTCGTAAACCAAGAGGGGGTGCTTGCTGCGGGACTCGGTATGGCTTCCTTTGATGCCACTGACAGGCTGCCGGAGATTAGCGCAGAGACACTCATTATTCATGGCGAGGAAGATGTGATAATGGATATCAGTCTCGCGAAACTCATGCATGATAGAATCCCGCACTCCAAGATTATCACGTTCCCAGAATGCGGTCATTCACCTACAGTCCAGCGGCAGGACGAGCTCAACCAGATACTTATCGAGTTTCTGGCGTCCTAATCACCAAAAAGATCCCCAATCATACTGAAGGCAAATGTAGCAAATCATAATATTGGCGAAAGAGGGAGCGGGAATACTCGGCTCCACTACTTCCGATACCGATATGCATGACACAGTGCTTCAGTACTTGGCCCCTTTGTTGAGTGTTTCAGAATAGCTCGCTTGTTGGTTGCATTTCTTGAATGAGACATTGTAGTTCACACGAGTATATGTTATGGGCAGTGGCTATACCCTTTCTGTGAAGATTTGCCCACATTTACGGTCACATCTGGCCAACAAGGCAGATTGGGTATAATTATGAGTTTAAAAGACAGAATGGCCATGACAGGAAGGTGATTGCCGTGGATACAGTTGCGCTTGTGAAGAATGAAGGGGCTGTTCGACAGAGCATAGAAACAGGATTGAATCTGCTTGAGGGTTTTAGAGAGCTGCAATCACCCGTCCTATTGAAGCCGAATATCTGTACAATTGATAATAGCACGGGTCACACCGTGACCGACATAGAAGTTGTTAAGGCAGTCGTGGACATTCTACTTGAGGAAAAGAAAGACCTAGAGATTAGAATAGTAGAATCGGACAGCCAGAGCAAATATGCTGATGAGGCGTTCGAGAAGTATGGATACGATCAATTGACTCAGAATATGCAGGAAATGGGCTATGATGTAGCTACAGTCAATCTAAGCCATTCACCAAAACGCTTGGTGGATTTCAACGGTTTCTATTTCAAAAACCCTGAATTCCCGAACATCATTGTAGACCATGGATTCTTCATATCCGTAGCAACAGCCAAGACACATAGTTTGACCTGGATTACTGGAGCGCTAAAGAACCAGTTCGGACTGTTACCTGAGAAACAGCAGTCAAGGTTCCATTCAGATATTGATGATATAATAGTCGATCTGAATAGACTCGTTCAACCTAATCTCTGCATTGTTGACGCACGGGTTGGTTTGGAGGGGTGGAATGGTCCAAAGCAGAGAATGCTTGATTCATTCATACTTGGCTACAGTCCAGTCTCTATCGACGTAACTATGGCGCGTATTATGGGCTTCAATCCCGAGGAAATCAAGCATGTAGTGAAATGTGCGGAGGAGGGGTTGGGAGACATGAATCCAGCAGTACTCGGTGAGGCTATTGAGTCTGTTATGATTCCATTCGAGAAGCCCTAGTGGGTGAATGTGGTCTTTGCAATCAGTCCCATACCTTGACAGGAAATTGCGCTTGGTCTTCAAGCCATTTTGGATGGACACCAACACTTCGTTTCAGTGTTTTACAGGGAAAGTCATCACATTCTGAACAGAATCTGAGGCTTTTTTTCTCAACACAGCACTCGTATATGGTACAGCCTTCTCTGCTTTCTGTACCACATCCTTTGCACTCATTGTTCATGAAGTAACGGCATGATCCACAATACAATAAGCAGGGCGTACCCAATCCATCGAAATCCATTTTAGTAACGCTCGCTGAAATCACGACCTAGTGATTCATATGCCTTAATATCTCCGCCAAGATGGGTTGTTTCGGGTCTTAGGTGCCATACCGAAAAGAGAAGGTTTTGTTCATCGATAAGGAAACTCGAAAATGATTGGCTGTTCTGCAACCATGACTACAATCTGATTCCGATGTACTAGATAATTCTTTGTGGCAAAAGAATATTCGTTTCTTTTTCTTCTCGAATCTCTTCTAGCATGAACGTGCAATCTTGGAGGTTCCTCTTCAATTGTAAGCTCAAGCTGAAACCTATTTTCGCCTTTGAGTTTTTCTAGGGTTGCGTTTGAAGGTTTCTGAATTGGTATTCGCTTAGTGCGACCATTACTGAGAGAGATGCTCATCATCGGCAAGGTTTGTAATCCTCATGTTTGGAATTTGTTACACAATATATGTGTAACATATTTGACTTAAATATTGTGGTCATAGTTACACAGTATGCGTGTAATAATGCTTAAATGAGGGAATGTGATATCGGAATTCATGGCTCCAAATGAAACAAAGCTGATAGAAACGTTAGAGAAAGAGATGGATTTCACGCCGTACGAAGCGAAAGCGTATGTTGCGTTGCTCATACACGGTCCTCTCTCACCTCGAGGGCTGAATCAGAAATCAGGAATCCCGAGACCTCGAACCTATGATGTTCTGAATGGCCTTCTGGGGAAAGGCTTGCTAGTTGAACAACCAGGAAGACCCCGTCTGTACGCTGCTGTTGATCCGACCATTGGGCTTGAATCACTACTGAAAAAATACAAGAAAAAAATGAACAGAAGAATCAGAGAGAAAACTAAAGCTGCGAATCGCTTGACTTCGGTGCTCACAGATTTATACGATGAAAGCAAGGGAGCCACAAGAGAAGAAAGTGTCTGGGTCACACGGAGAGATAACGCACTTCTCTCCAGGTACACAAATGCCATGCGAGAAATAGAAGAAGAGATGATTGTTGTCAGTGCTGCACCGACCCCACCAGAAGAAGATATCCTCCAAGCTGCAAGAGATGTACTAGAAGCTGATAAGACGATGCGAGTTCTGCGACCGGTCACGGAGCAGTGGAGCGTTGAGCAGCTGAACGAATACGAAGATTTGATTGCAAGAGGCGACAAGATTCGGCATTTGGATTATGATGGGCTTTCATTTGCCGTTTTTGATGAAAAGCAAGTTGTGCTTTTCATTGAAAGAAGAAACACTGTCTGGATAAACATGCCCGAACTTGCGGAAGTGCTATGCAGCCATTTCGAAGATATTTGGGAGAAAGGAGTAGAAGCTGCAGATAGGATAAGGGAAGTCAAGGAACTCCTCCGGAGCTAAAAGCATGCTTCTTCACCTATTCTGCGGTTTCCACTGTCAGTTTCAAGTGCGACCTAGACATTATATGGGCTCGTAACGAATAGGTCCGGGTGATTCCAATTGGAGAATAATCCCTGGGAGCAATTAGCAGAAGTTCTGAATAAAATTCCAAATGGTTTTGCATCTACAGAAAACGGAGATCATATTGAGATACTGAAATGGATTTTTTCAGGCGATGAGGCGGCCATTGCAAGCAAAATGAAACTCCGAGGGGAAAAGCTGGAAGAGCTTGCGAGTCGGTTGGAAAGAGATGCCAAGGAGCTGGAACCCCTTCTAGAGACGATGGCAGAGAAAGGCCAGATAAGTGCATGGAATTCCAGCACAGGAAGGAAATACGCCCTGATGCCGTTTGCTGTTGGTATCTATGAAGAACAACTTGACCGAATGGATGAAGAATTTGCCCAGCTTGCAGAGAACTATTTCATGAATTCACAAGGAGCAGGACTTTTCGATACCGAGCCACCCATTTTCAAAGTCATTCCAGTTAACAAAGTGATTCAACCAGATTTGGAGGTATATCCATATCAGCAGGCAGAACAGATGATTAGGAATTCGAGCTCGTGGGGATTAAGGGAATGTATATGCAAGAAACAACAGCGACTTCTTGGAAATGGATGCAAATACCCAGAAACTGTTTGTTTGACCCTAGCACCCAATAAAGAGCATGCATTTGATGATGATGAGTTAACACGGTCTATTCCTATGGAGAAATCACTCGAGATTCTTAGAGATGCAGAAGAAGTAGGTCTTGTTCATTGTTCCATGAATGTGCAGAGTGGCCACTATTATATCTGCAATTGCTGCACGTGCTGCTGTAATGTCCTCCGTGGTCTTTCCATATCGAATCAACCGCACGCTTTCGTCAATTCAGATTTCATCATCACAGTTAATCAAGAGCGCTGTATCGGATGCGGTACGTGTGTAGAACGTTGTCAGTTCGATGCTCTTAGGGTTGTAGATGGTGTTTGCCAACTTGAGAGCAACAGGTGCATTGGATGTGGTGTGTGCGCGTTGAAATGCCCCCAGGACGCCTTGACGTTGATTTCAAGAGAAGGGAAAAGCAAATCCCCGCCAGAGAATATGATTGACTGGATGACACAGAAGGCTATGTCCAGAGGAGTCGATCCATCTGATTTGCTATAATTCAGGTCGAGCTTGATTTCCTCATTGCCAATACATCCTCAGCAAAAAGCAATCCGAACAGCAGGTCCCCAGTAACCACAGCAAGAACCCACACTGATGCTTCTCCTGCAATGAAGTAGTATAGACCTATGATAAAAACCCAACATTTCTCAAAAATGGCAATCAGTAGCAAATCACGATTCTTCTCAGGATTCAAACTGACCAAGTAGAATCCGATTCCAAACGCAAACACGAGTCCCATGAAGCAGTCGAACCACAAGAATGTGGGCGGAACTACATTGCCGGATATCCCGAAGTAGCCAATATCGATTCTAGGCAGAACAAGGAACAGAATGGCTAGAACCCAGTTCCAAATTGCTGCGATTGTATACATCACTTTCTGGTGCATTTCTCGGTTCATGATAGAACCAGATGAAAGGGCACAATAAAACCCCATTGGGCGTAGCTAGAGATGTGCTACTTACTATTCTTCCTCGAAGTCTAGTGCAACCGAGTTGATGCAGTATCTCAAGCCAGTTGGATCTGGACCATCCTCGAACACATGTCCCAGGTGCCCACCGCATTTGGCACACAGAACCTCAGTTCGAGTCATCCCATGGCTAGTGTCTTGACGTGTTTCAATGCTGTTTTCAGACACCTTATCCCAGAAGCTTGGCCACCCCGATCCAGATTTGAATTTGGTCTCCGATGAGAATAACTCATTGCCGCATGCCGCACATACGTATGTTCCGTCGGCCTTATGCTTGACATACTCCCCGCTGAAGGCAGGTTCTGTGTCCGCCTTTCTCAGTACATAATACTCTTCCTTGCTTAGAATCTCCTTCCATTCCTTGTCGCTTTTCTTCATGATATCATCTCACATATCGTTGTCTTTAAAACACATAACTCTTAACTATAGCTATCTTATATGTTTGTATCGAGGAAGAGAGAAAGATGCATTACAGACAAGTCGGAAATAGTGGTTTGAAAATAAGCGAAATCGGATTAGGATCTTGGCTCACATACGGCAAAACAGTGGAAAAGGATAGAGCAAAGAAATGTCTTTCCGCAGCTATCGACCATGATATCAATTTCATAGATACTGCAGAAATCTATGCCAAAGGTGGGGCTGAAGAAGTCATCGGAGAGTGGCTGGAAGAGGAGACTGTCGATAGAGATGATTTAGTCATATCGAGCAAGGTCTTCTGGCCAATGAGCCAGAACGTCAATGACTGGGGATTGAGCAGAAAAAACATCATGAAGGCAATTGATGGGACGCTCGAGAGACTAGGAACAGATTACCTTGACATCTACTACATGCACAGATTTGATCCGAAAACGCCATTGCGTGAAACCGTGATGGCTATTGATGATTTGATCAAAGAAGGGAGAATACATTACTGGGGCACATCCGTCTGGACAGCTGCACAGCTTGAACGAGTGCATGCTACAGCCAGAGAACTCGGTGCACATGCGCCCATCGTCGAACAGCCCATGTACAACATGCTCTTCAGACATATTGAAACTGAAATCATGCCGGTAGCAAATCGACTTGGAATGGGCTTCACTGTCTGGTCCCCACTGTACCAAGGCATTCTCACAGGCAAGTACAATGATGGCATACCTGAAGGTAGTCGAGGAGATAGATCCCCGGGATTTCTCAAGTACCTTACCGACGAATGGCGCGCGAAATTGAACACACTTGAAGAGATTGCCAATTCCATGGATATCACAATGACACAGCTGGCGTTAGCATGGATACTCAGAAGGCCGGAGATTTCTGCGGCAATCATTGGTGCTACCAAACCAGAGCATATAGCAGAAAACACTGGAGCATCAGGTGTTGAATTGTCAAACGATGTGATTCAGAGGATAGAGGATGTTCTCGATAACAAGCCGGAATGGCCAAGGACCTATACGCCTAATATCTACCACGAAGAGGAGACACAGTATTATTAATAAGAAATGAATTCGTTCAAGGATGATACAAAACTCGTGTAGCAGAATTGCACATACTTGTAGGTGTAATTCAGTTATTCAATAGTCTCCAATGGGGAGGAAGCGTGCCGAGCAATAACGTTTTCCTGCCCAGTGGTTTCTATCGCACATGGCCTGATAGATCGGACTTTCTTCATTGCACCCGTGGCAGTATCCTCTTCAAAAAGATAGAGCTCAGCTAATGCCAGCATCGTCCCTGTTCGACCACAGCCCGCGAAGCAATGAACCAATACAGTCTTGCCTTGAGAGAACGCATCCTTCAGCAATCTGATGAATCGAGTAACATTATCATCGGAGGGAATACCAAACTCCTGCAAAGGCAGCTCGTAATGCTCAAGTCCATAACCTTCGAAATCTGGAAGAGGATAATCGGTTTCTAAGGAAACAACAACGTCAATATCCGACTCTCTGATGCGAATCAAATCCCGTTCCTGAGGCAGGGATCCGCCATAGATTCTTCCGGGTTTGTATTCGAACAGATTCATTTTCATCGTCAGGTTCTCCCAAAGGACAAGTCAGGTTTGATTGAGAGAACTATTTACAAATAAGATATCTGCCCGGCAAACAGGAGCAATCCATGACCCATTAGTCCAAAATATCTCATATCCATCTACAAATCTAACCGAATTGTCTCCCAACGGACTCTTCCCGCTTCCACAGCTTCTTTGATTTTGCGTTCCGTCTTGTTCAGCCTAGCGTTGCCTGTTTTTATGTCAGCCAAGATGACGGTAATCGGTGAAGGAGAGCCTTGATCCTTTGCAGCGGTATAACCGTCAAAAATGAGGTAATCAATAGGAGCACCAATGAAGCGAGCATCAGATGGATCATACTGAAAGACATCGCTTAGCATGGGTACCATATGCTCTGCGATTTTTCCTTTGAGTACATACCTGCTGCGACGGGTAGCATCTTTTCGTATGTCTGATTCCTGCTCTGCCCATGTCTTTCGAAACTCGGCCTCGACCATTTCAATACGATGTCGGAGTCTTGCTTTCATAGCCGCATATACAATAACTGCAATGAGTAAGCCAACTCCAAGACCAATAATAATGTCCAATAATGCCATACCATGTAGTAGTAATGGTGAAATATATGCACCCGTAATTGTGTTGAAATACACCAGCTATACAATTTGTTGAGCAAAAAAGGGGAAAGATAGGAATAGAACACAAGAATAATTCAGTCTTAGGAAAATCCAAAAACTTGTTTTTGTATACCAATTCAATAATTGGAAAACGAGAATAAACATCACACCTCTTAGAATCCCGTAATCAGATGTAATACCGCAAAGGAAGACTACACCAATGAGAGATGATATCACAGAGCTCATAGCAACCCTAAGTGAGACTCCAGGACCCGTTGGGAGAGAGGACCTCGTCCAAGACATGATGACAGATCATTTCCAACGGCATGGGCTTGAAGTTGAAAGAGACAAAATAGGTAACATTCAAGCAACCATTAAGGGGACAGCTCATCATTACGCGATTGTTGCTCACGCAGACGAAGTAGGTTTCTTGGTGAGTAACGTAAACGATGAAGGGTTCATTCAAGCCAAATGGAATACACAAAGTCACATGCCGGATTTGCGCCTTCTTCCCGGCCAAAGAGTGACAATAATGAAAGATGGGGGTCTTGTCCCAGGCTGTTTCTGTGTAAAGACCGCTCACATAGCAGGAAAAGAGGGTAAAAAATCCCTGCCCGAATGGGGCGATGTATTCATTGACATTGGAATGGCTTCGGCAGAAGAGGTGTATGACGCGGGAATTGCAATTGGTGACCCAGTCTTGTATGCAGCAGGCGTTGAAAAAATCGGGAACCATCTGGTCGGGAAGGCCATGGACGATAGAGTGGGCCTAGCAATCATGATCGAACTTCTTGGAAGACTACAGAAAGCATCTCACAAGAAGCATCCAACTATAACGTTCATCTCTACAGTAATGGAGGAATTGGGTGCAAAGGGGGCAGCTTCGGTAGCTAATCATTTGGACGTTGACGGAGTCATCATAATTGATGTGGGCCTTGCTGATGACTATCCTGGTACCGATGGCGAATCTGGCGTCTCTCTAGGGGAGGGTCCATCATTGGTTATCAAGGACAGTCAAATCCATTATTCTCATTCTCTCAATAGGAAAATCCTAGAAACGGCAGAGAAAAAAGGGCTTCCAGTGCAAAGGGCTGTATTCCACAATTATGCAACAGATGGGTTCCAAATCGCTTCCCAAGGTGAGGTGGTAGCTGCACTGGGTGTGCCTTGCAGATACACTCACAGTAGCTTCGAGACTGTGCATCCAACGGATATTGAGAGTACACTTCAGCTCATCCATGCCTTTCTGAATGCTCAGCAATAGGACTTCGGATTACTTTCAATCTTCAGTGAGCGTGTTTTCTTCCTAGGATATAGATGATAGTGGTTCACCCAAGACGTAGTCTCTGTTGGTGTTCCACTTGCCATTACCTAAGTAGTTCTTATGATAGAAGTAGTAAGTGAATGAAGAATCAAGTTGCAATTGATAGACATTGACGTAGCTGGTATGCTCCCACATAAACTCGGATACTTCTGGAGATAGTGAAGGGGGCGTTACAACAAACAAGATGAATCTATTCCCGTCTATGAGAACTTTCGATTCAAATGGAAGCCCTCCAGATTCAATGAACCAGTAAAGACTGCCAGCATCTAACTCGTTTTCTTCTGTGAATTCACCCACAACAAGCTGAGGATAAGTGAGATCAAACACTGATCGGTCATAGTAGAGCATATCATTTTCGGCAACCGTTTCTCTCAACCGATTGATTCTACGAGAGATGGTCGACGGGTCTCTGTGATACACTGGAGCAAGAGGCTTGATAGCCGGTGTTCCATTGATAGTCAGTTCCCGTAGCAATGTCATGTCGAGTTCATCCAGACTGAAAGCCATCTCGGGAGACGTTTGTTCTGGATTCTTTTCTTCCTGTGAAGTCTGAAACTCCTCCCACAAATCCTCGATTCTACTAAGACGGCTACCTTTTCCAGATTTTGTTCCGTATTCGACTGACCATCTATTATCCACTAGATTCCATTCATGGAAGTCAGCCTCATGCGTGGCCAGAAATTGAGTCTCAAAGTAGTCAAGGTGGGCAAATAACCCACGCTCCCTAAGATTGCTATAGAGCTCGCTCATAATATCGACAGTAGATGGGGGGATGTCGAACTGCGCATATAGGGTGGCACCCTTGCTGTATCCAAGCGTTCGGAAATGAGTATAGGGATGAGAGTCACAGACAGCTTTGAGTTTATTGAGAGAGGTGCGATTGGGAATGTCCTTGAAGAGTACATGTTGCCTCAGAAGACCGATCTTGTGCGGATCATAGACGGCTTCCACTTCCGTTTGAGTTCTATCTCCTAGAATGGGGTCCCTGATTGTGCGGTTCGGTCGCAGAAAACCTGATTGTTTCATTTTCTGGATTCGTATTCTGACCGACTCCGAAGAAATTGGTTCTGTCTCACTTACTTCTCTGCTTATGGACGCATTACTCAGTGAAGGATCCTGCTCCAGACACAGGAAGATGAGGTAATCTTTGCGGTCTAATCCATAACTCGACCAAAGAACCATTTCATTCACGTCTTCTTGACGGGGGCGGTATATAATCAAAGAAACCGGTCAACGCAATTCCAAGGGGAGAGTTTGCGTTAGTGAACACCGAAGGTCGGTTTACCTCCTTCACTTCCTCCAGGTGGATCGAACACATATTCCTCGTAATCCATAGTGAAGACGGGATTTACCATAGCAGCATCGACGTAAACAGTGTAGTTGCCGCTTTCTGTTGCATGATTATAGAAGAGGTTGTTAGTATAGACAACATCAATCCAAGCCCAAACGTACACAAGGTAAGAATACTCGATACCCGAAGGCAGTTCGAGTGTAATGATGTAGGCAAATTCGTAATAATCGAAATCTGCTAGATCAAACCTCAGAAGAACATACACATCATCTTCAAAGGAATCGAGGTCCAAGTCGAGATAACAAGCATCTTCAATGGAAACATCAATTTCTGCAATAGACTCCTGTGAAGGGGTTTCAGTTGCTCTTGCGGAAGGGCTGGTGACCATAACTACACACAATGAGAATATCACTGCGATGATGACTGTTGTTTTCTTCAAACCCCACCATGAACGCCATCTTGGAGATTTCATGGTTATAAACTCTCTCTACCACGATTGCAAGAGAAGTATATATGGGTTGTGGGGATTCGTGTATGCAATTTTTCCAGAATGATTTATATAATCGGTTGTTATACGTGCGAAGCTATCAGGGGTTGAATTCCCCCTGCAAGGTCCCTTTAGGAGAGAAAGGGGCCAGCGGTGATTATTATGAGAAGAAAGAAACAATTGAAAATCTTCTCTGCGATTATAGTACCACTACTACTTTTTTCAAGCGCGAGTCTCGTGCTAAATGGTACTTTTGGCGGAGGGAAGATGGTGGATGCGGTCATCCTGTTCGAACCAGGAGTCGATGTCAATCTACATGGTGTAGAAATCGAGCATCGATATGAAGGATTGAATGGGATATCAGCACGACTCCCACTCTGGCTCTTTCGTTCACTCGAGTCAGCCTGGTATGTTGATGCAATCGTCCGTGATTCGAAGATGAGCCTCTTCCAAGACACATTGGATTGGGGCGTGGATGATGTCGAAGCAGAACGAGTCTGGGGCGGTGCAGAAGACGCCAAAGATGTCGTTTCGGGTAATGTTGCAGGAAACGGCATCAAGGTAGCTATCCTTGACACTGGCATAGATTATACACATCCCGACCTAGACGATGTCTATTCAGGTGGTTATGACTACGTCGATGATGATAGCGATCCCAAGGATGGAAATGGCCACGGAACACACTGTGCAGGAATAGTCGCAGCGGAGGACAACGGCGAAGGGGTGATTGGAGTTGCTCCAATGACATCTCTGTACGCTGTACGAGTGCTTGATGATCAAGGCTCTGGCTATACAAGTGATATTATCGCAGGCATCGACTGGGCGATAAACAATGGCATGAACGTCATCTCTATGAGTCTTGGCGGCGGTAGTTACGATGATGCATTTAATGACGCAATCAATCGTGCATATAATGCAGACATAGTAGTTTGCGCAGCATCAGGCAATGATGGAGAAGGGACTGTATCATATCCAGCAGCTTACACCAATGCAATAGCAGTAGGAGCAATCGATAGCAACCATGAGCTGGCCAGTTTCAGTAACTATGGTACCGAGCAGGAAGTTGTGGCACCAGGAGTGGATATCTATTCTACCATGCCAACATATAGAGTCACGCTGACTTCTTGGTGGTATGGCTACAGCAACAACTACGATCAAATGAGCGGAACATCCATGGCCTGTCCAATGGTAGCAGGAGTTGTATCCTTGATTCGTGACGCTAATCCCGACCTAACTGCACCAGAAGTAAGAGACATTCTACAAACTACTGCCGTAGATCTCGGATCCAGTGGGTGGGACCAATACTTTGGATATGGTGAAGTGGATGCAGAAGCGGCTGTCGACGATGCTGGAGGTACCTCAGACACCACACCACCAGCTAAGGTTACAGGTTTGACAGCGACCACTGTATCCCACTCTCAAATCGACCTAAGTTGGGATGCTAATACCGAGCATGATCTTTCGCATTACAATGTGTATCGTGATGGATTAAAGATTGCAGAAACAGCAAATACCCAGTACAGTGACACAGGGCTATCACCCGAAACGACATACACATACGAAGTATCAGCGGTCGACACATCGGGCAACGAAGGAGAGAAATCGGACCCTGCCTCAGCAACAACTGACACTGAACCTCCAGATACGACCCCACCAGCCAAGGTGACAGGTCTTACAGCAGACGCAATCTCACAGACCGAGATTGAGCTAAACTGGGATGCGAATACTGAATCAGACCTCGATCACTACAACGTCTACCGTGATGGTGTGAAGATAGCAGAGACTGCTAACAACTACTACACAGATACTGGGCTTTCTGCTGATACCACCTACACGTACGAGGTTTCTGCTGTCGATACCTCAAGTAACGAAGGCGAGAAGTCAGACCCTGCCTCAGCAACCACTTATGGCGATAATTCCATGCATGTTGCCAGCATAGATATGTGGTACGAGGAAGTCACATGGTGGTACTGGGTAATCGGCTATGATGTATACACTCAAGTAACCGTACACGATCAGAATGGGGATCCCCTGGAGGGAGCAACCGTTTATCTTGAGATGAGCCTGCCTGGAGGTGGAACTGCTACAAGCAGTGGAGATACAGGGACGGATGGAACGGTGACCTTTGTCTACGAGGCAGGGAGCAGTGAGACAGGCACCTATACATCAACAGTAACTGATGTTGTCAAGACAAGCTACACCTATGCTGAATCCCAAAATGTAGAGACTTCTGAGAGTCTCACAGTACCGTAGTTCAACAGACATGAAGCCCAAGGGAAATCCCTTGGGTTCCTTTTCTTTTTTGTAAACGTCTAGTTCGGCTAGTATTTTGGAGAAGCATTTCCATGTGGAAAAATAGAGGTGATACTGAACGAGGTTACCATTCAGATTCAGTTGGAGCGACTTTCACCCGGAAGCTTTCTCTCGCCACAATTTGAACCTCGGTTCCTATCGGTATTTCTCCTTCTTCGCATCTGGCATCCCAGATTTCCTGTCCCACCTTGACTTTTCCTTCCGTGGGAGTTACTGTTTTGGTTACTTTCCCAGTAACACCAGAAAGATCGTAAAGAGAATATGACTGTTCCTGGGACAATGTTGGAAACACCAGATAGAACTTCACCAAGACGAAAATACCAGCTCCAACCACGGTGAGTACGGTAACAATGAATAGATATTCGCGAGCAAAGAAATAGACAAGGAAGAGTATTAGCGGCACAAGGATTAGTTCATCGATAGTCATGGCAACGAATTTCACTTTTGGGGAGACCATACAGTACATCAACCTGTTCAGGTAAGTGTATGTAGATTAGTAGATACTGAGAAAAACCTTTGGTGGGGCATACACACGCTTAATTAGTAGATGGCCTTCGCTTGTGTAATGGTGACGGGCAGTGAAGACGGAGACTATCCAGATTATGGCTGGAGCAGCGGTCCTTTCTGCCTTCACGTATGTCCCGATATTAGCACGGGATTACCTAGGAGCAAACGAATTCTACGTAACATTGCTGGTAAGCTCCTATGCTGCTGCCATGTTTGTCTCAAGCTATGTTTTCGGACGAGCAGGCGACATTCATGGTCGCAGAGTGGTTCTAAGAATCGGCTTACTGCTTTCTACATTGAGCTTTGCTCTCCTTCTCATAGCTTCATCGCCAGAATCACTTTTCATCATCAGAGTGCTAAACGGCTTCTGTATTGGCATATATCCAGGAGCGCTGGCAGCGTATGCTCACGAATCCAAGATGGCAATGGGGAGATTCGCTACCTTTGGTGCGCTCGGATGGGGGTTTGGAACCGCGCTTGCCGGGTTGGCTGCAGGCTTCAATATCTATTATGCATTTGCTCTTTCCAGTCTTTTCTACATGATGGCATTTGCCACCTCAATGAAGCTGCCTCCAATAGAACACGATGAAATGGACGTCCCTTTGCTTCCAATGAAAACACTGAAGCAAAACCTCCCGGTCTATCTTGCAATTCTTATTCGCCACAGCAGTGCTTCCGCTGTGTGGACCCTATGGCCTCTTCTTCTTAGCGACTTGGGTGCTGACTTCTTCATGATTGGAATTGTTCAAGCTAGCAATTCAATTAGTCAGGTAATTTTCATGGCCGCCATTACGGACCGTATAGGATATGAGAAGCTAGTTATAATGGGACTTCTGGCGTCTGCCATAACATTTGCTTGGTTCGCCTTGGTAACCAATATCCTTCAGATGATTCCTGCTCAGATTCTTCTTGGATTCTCCTGGGCATGTCTGTATGTTGGGGCTCTTCGATATGTCACTGATCGAAATAAAGAGAAAAGCACAGCTTCGGGACTGCTTCAGTCAATGATGTCCATTTCAGGCGTCATAGGCCCCATTATAGCAACGATTCTCTATTTTGTCTGGCCAAGCTATACCCCCATACTGCTCAATGCTATGATAATGTCATTCGTGGCATTCATCATATTCACGTATGGAGTTAGAAAACGGAATGCCGCTAAGAGCGGCTACGCGGATACGGGCTTCCGCTTCTAGCGCGATTCATTCCAACTCCAGTGAAGAGTGTCATTCTCCAATAGCGGCATCACCGACTTCACCTGTTCGGACCATGAGGGTGAGAATCAGTGAGATGACGAAGAAAGTAATTGAAAGCGGGAAAAGCACTGCTATGGAGGTCAAATCGAAAATGACTCCGCTTATGAATGGACCAACAATAGCAGCTGTCATACTGCTGGCATAGTACAGCCCAGTTCCGGCACCAACTTTCTCCTGACCTATAAGCTGCCAAATCATGACGATACTGTTAACATTAACAAAAGCCCAACCCACCCCAGCTACACCTAGAATTCCAAGAATCAGCCAGTAATCAACTGTAAACCATAGCACAAAGAGTGAGGCAATCATGATACATAGACCCACTAGTATGGTCCGTCTTCGCCCAATTTTCCCTGCAATATAACCTGCGGGAACAGCGAAGATGACAAAGGACAAAGCAATCCCATTCAGTAGGAACGATGCGTCGGCAGTAAGAAAACCGAGGACTTCTTTGCCATAGCGGGTAAACCATGTTTCAATAGCGTTATAGCCGAAGAACCAGAACAGAATGGCGCCAAGCAATGCAGCTGCAGACTTGTCCTCCGAGAAAGACACGGTCTGGAAAGCTTCGATGATACCCATCTTATCACGTGCATCATGAGGAACTTCTGGTTCCTTAACAACGAAGAAGAGGATAATCACAGAGACAACCATAATCACTGATGTTGTCAGAAAAGCGAGGACTGGACCCGATTGAGCCGCTGTTACTCCAAGGAGTGAACCTAGAGCGGGATCACTTATTTTGTAAATCTGAGATGCCACAGCGAAAGCGTAGATGGCCCCAATCCCGCCCATCAGATTGATGACGCCATTAGCTTTGGACCGGTGTTCTTCAGGTACCAAATCAGGCATCAGTGCCACAACCGGTGCTCGGTAGAAAGCCATTGCGATGTTGAAAGAGGTGATGAATGCGAACATTGCCCAAAAGCCGAATACTGCCCAGCCATATGCCACGAGTGTGAAAAATGCTGCTGCGATCGGTGCACCAATCATGATATACGGCATCCTTCGCCCCCATTTCGTTTGAGTAGCATCAGACTTAGCGCCGATGTATGGCTGCATGAAGAGAGCAACTGCATTATCAAGGACCATAACAGCGCCGATAATCGTGTTTTGAAGATCACCAACGATGAATGTAGGAAGGAAATCGGCAGGAAGGTAGCTATTATACACACTCCAGCTTATACCTGTCGTAAAGAAACCCAAACCTATTGCCAGAACATACAGCCAGCGCATCTTCTCCGGCTCGTAGGACTCTGTATCCTCGGAGGCCGAATCTTGCACGGGCATCTTCGCTGTTTCGGTATTATTCGACTCGTCATCTGTTGCCAAAAGAATTCACCAACGAAAGCCAAGGTGAGAAATGGCTTCCCTGTATAAGAATGCACATGGTAGTAGCATTGACATTGAATGCACCATTTTCAAAGGGCCCTATCATCGGGTTCATATGAGCTAGGCAAATGGTTCTGCCTGTGTTATGATGGAATTGGATGTTACGTTCTTTGTCAGACCAGCAGTCTGGGTTGTACTGAAGGAGTTATCATGGGGAGACCGATTTGAACACGACCTTTCTGGGAAAGTCGAGAAAGAAATCGATAGCACCAGCATGCCCTTCGGAGAGGTGGCAGATAAGCTTGTAGGATCTGAGATATGTTACCGATTCAAAGGCGGAGAAGGTAACCCGTACTTGACACTAACCGAGAAGGGCTGGACAATAACGGAAAAACTACTGGCAATCGAGGATATCCTGAAAGATTGGACATAGTACGGGGTATCCAGAACGGTAGGATAACATATCCTATTACTCAGTGGGATTTCTCGACGTTTATGGCTTCATCATATTCAAATGGAATGCATGAATCTCTCCTATGCGGTAATGAAATCACTTCATGAGGAAACCAAATGTGCTACTGAATCATCTCTCGTCTTTGCGGTGCCCAAAGTGCCAAGGCAAGTTGAATCTCTCAGACACATCAAATATCTCCAACCGAATACTCCAGAATACACTCTACTGTGATAATGGGCATTGCTGGCAAATTAAGGATGGAATCGTTTCACTCAACCATCCGAAATTCATTCGCAGAAAAGAAACAGATGTACGAGGAAAAATACTTCGAGGGGTCTTAAAGGAAAAAGACTCACTTAACTTGAGCCTGGAGGATATCATGAAACCTGTGAGGGAATGTATACCTCATCACAGCGGTATTCGTATTCTTGAGATGTCTGCAGGAGGATTTACGAGCTACCTGCTACTCCAAGATATGTTAGACAACCTCGAGGGTACACCCGAACTGCATGCAATGGATTCAAGCGCAGAAAGGTTGAATCATACAATGCACAAAATCTACGAGCAGGATATACCAGTAACAGGCGTACATGGTAATGAAACCCATGCGCCGTACCCTGCAGAATGGTTTGATCTGGTTTTTCAGATTGGTCAACTAAGTACCTTTAGAAGCAAGGAGACCATCATGAAAGAAATGCTGCGCCTTGTTGCCCCAAGTGGTTCAGCGGTAATTCTTGATTGGGGTATGTCGCCAAAAATCAGAGATAAGGGGAGTAGCGAAAGGCTATTGAAGGATCTTCAGCCACTCGCCAATAGACCTCCCCTAGAGTCGCTACCTAACGACGTAGATAGCGCGGAGATAGAGTACATAGCGCGAGATTTGATGTTCTCCATCCGGATGCAGAAATGAATCGGTAAGCATCCGGATGTAGGAGAAGCCTATGTTGGTTCCCAACTCAGGACTTCTTCACGGGTCAAATCGTCGCCATGATTGTGATCAGGTTGATTCTGTGATTCTTCGTGATTCATAATATCATCATCCAGTTTGAAGTGATAATAGGAAAGGGAGAGAAGCGGGTCGCTTGCTTCATCTCATCTACCTACGATAGATGTAAGCATAGCAGACCGCATCTGCTCTCTCAACTTTCTTCCTGTTGTTCACACCGAGTATTCCTTTCTTCGAATTTCGTTCTACAGCCATCTTTTTTCACCATATTAGTTTGTTAAGCAAACTATTTCTCTGTATATAGTACAAACTCAAAAGCATATAAAGGTTTGCTTTGCAAACTATTCCTAAGAAAAAAGTAAAAGGTTTAAACGTTAAACTTTAAAATGGAATTCTACATAAAACACAATGGGAAAAGAGGTACTAGCCTTGGCGCATGAGATTACATTTACAGAAGAAACCGACAGTCTCGAAGGTATCGAGCTGACTCCAGAGGGCAAGAAAGCCCAGAAGGAACTCGAATTTGTCAAGGAAGCAAGTCGTGCCGAATTGCTTGATGACCCGGTGAGATTAGAGATAGTCAAGATTCTCAGGCAAGGAATCCAAGACACGCAAACCACACGAGAGTTCAATGAGGAAAACAACGAAACCATCATACGCAAGAAAGAGGTCAGACGTAACATCATGTCTGTAACCGAAATCGTGAAGGTTAGCGAGGAAAATGAACAATTCAACAAGGTGACCAAAAACCAAGCCTACTACCATCTGCCCAAATTAATCGAAGCGAATTTTGTAATAAAGTATGGTACCGTGGAAACAGGCGACAGAACCACCGACTATTATAGACGAACTGCACGAAGCTTCGTTCTTACTAGAGGCAGAATCGTAACGGGTCAGAAAGAGGTACGAGAACGAAACGAGAAACATGTTAAGCTACTTTCTCGGGTATTTGACTTGGGCTTATCTGAGGAAGATAAGGAAAAGCTGGTGGAGTTACTTGTTAGCGCTGAAGACACAATCAATAAAGCAAGGCCAGAAATGGCTGAAAGAATCAGCGGTGATGTAGCCGACAAAGAGGTCATAGACACCTGGATGTGGCTGCTAAGATTGTATGCTTTTGGCGATGAAGAATGGGTGAAGCTCCAACGGAACATGCATGATCTAGTATTTGGAAAAGAGTCTCAAGAGTAAACTACAGAAGAAGCTACATCAGGCGGAAAAGATGGATGTAGCAAATTAGATTTGACCCTTAAGAGTAAGGGCGGTCCTTGCTAGATCGATAATCGCAAGCTCGGGTTCTGAATCAGTCTGTGCCCAGGCAATAAGCCATGTTCCGCTCTCAACCTTGCGCATCAGAATATGACCGTTTTTCTTTGCCGATGCTATGTAATAGTCTGAGCTGCACTCGACTTGTATGTAGGGCTTCCCCCCTACCACGATTGCCGGAGCATCGTTGACAAAAGCTTTGGCCAGCTGCTCCGTATCCTCGGCTAGATCCCAGTTATTCGTTTGCCAGACGATCTGCCCATCTTTGAAAACTGCAAAAGCACCTATCTTGGGATTGTTCTCATAAAGAAGAGTCCAAGAATTTTCGATACTGCTCAGTGATATACTCTCCTTTTAGGTGGATATGGCACGGCATAGTATTCGCGGTTGTCAAAGTACTGTCCTATCGGCTGCTGCCTGAAGGACTATACCTTGCCTTTCAATGACTTGGCTGCGCGATCGACGTCTACATAGATTCCGTCAGGTGCAGCATCCTTGGCTGCCCATGCTACTGCCCACTTGCCGTCTTCTATCTTGGCAAGCACGAGAGTACCATTACCCTGAACGTTTCTCGCTACCAAACTTTCTGGAGTTGTGCGTATCGTGCTGTATTTAACCTCATTCTGCTTCACACTTGTTGCTTCATTCTTCACGGCAGAAATCAGGCTTTGAGCGTCATTCTGAAGGTCCCAGTTGTCGCTCTGCCACAATACTTCGCCGCTTTCAGAGATGACTCCAAAAGCTTGAACCATTTCGCCGCTGTCTTCATAGGCCTGTGTATATGCTTCCATTACAGGATCTGACATTGTATTGTTCACCCGTACTTGAATTGTAGGAGCACAAGTCCATTTAAAGAAATTCTTGATAACCTCAATTCTTGCACGCAAGAGGACTCAGAAGTCTACATTGTTAGTGGAAAGGACCACCGATGGTGTGATAGCTACCCAAAGACTTGTTATTCGCCCTGCAAGCCACACATACTGGAGAGTAATCCCCATGTCTGTAAGCAAAGAAGTCATTTGGCAGGCCGATGCTGGAACGTTCTTGCGTGTGTTCGTGAAACCAAGGTCTGGGAAACGTAATCTACTTGAAGAAATGACCAAAAACACGATACAGCTTAATCTCAAGTCATCAGCAAGACGTGGCAAAGCCAACAAGGAACTGCTGAAACGAGTATCCAAGGTTCTAGGCATATCTTCAGGGGATATCTCACTGGTAGCAGGACAGCGTTCAAGAGATAAAACGCTGCTCATCCCAAGTATGGAGCCTGATGAAATCATCGAAGCTTTTGAGAGCCTGAAGGAAGAATAGACGAAATCTCAATTGGTTATCATATGAAGACACAGGGATGGGCTGATGGCCTCCGAAGATCTGGTTTTGAGCAATAAGAACAGGTCAAAGCGGTCATTACTCGCGGGGCTCTTTTCTGCCGGCCTTTTCTACATATTTTTCAGTCTATGGCGAGGTCGCTTTCCCAATCCTGCAATTATTACAGCAATTATCATTGAACTGGTACTCCTTTATGCTGCGCTTTTCGAACCAACCCCCACCAAGAAACGACTTGTGACCGGACTAACGGTAATCGTGCTATATTCAGTACTAAGTGTGATAGCAGGCTGGTTCTCAGAGATAGTTGTTATGGCAGCAGGCGGAATAGCAATCTATGCCTTTATGATGAGTGAACCCAACTTCCCGTTGACAAAGCGAGCGCTCACGACGGGTTTGATTGTTGGTACGGTTTACACATTTCTTGGAATCTATCTAGCGCTTAAACTAGGTATCGTCTATTTCATTGGTGCAGAAATGCTCGGTTTCATCGTTTTAACCCTTCACGGTCAATACACTCCAGAAGAGAATACGATTGTAGTAGCCATCGCAAACGGATCCTCCATGATTTCGGTTGGGGTCCTCATCACTTTCCCAGCTATCGCGATATTCCAACCGGAGATAGCACCTAGTCTCATTACCTATCCCTTCGTTGCATTCGTCACCTTCGTGAGTGCAGTTTTCGGTATGATACTACTTACACCCTTTCGTGAGAGATTCGACAAGCAGCCATGGCCCCAAGCTCAACCACAAGCAGAATGCATAGTCTCACTGGGAAAAGAGGAGGAAGCAAAGAAAGCTGTTCTAGCGGGTATGGGAGGTTCGGTCATATGGATGGGTGCGACAAAAATTGTAGAAGAAGCGACAGGGGGTACCCTCGATTCGCTGCCAAATGCATTGCAACCGATTTTACCTGCAGTTAGGGCAATACCAGATTGGATTGGAATCAGCAATTCACCATTGATTGCAAGCATGGGCTTCTTCATGGGCTGGAAAAGAACTCTTGCTTTATCTTTGGGAAGCGCTGCATCGCTCCTCATTTGGGTGTTTGTAGAAAGACTACAGCCCGTTACATATGCAGCACATCTCCATAGACCTGAAATACTCTATCTAGCTCTTGGTGTTTTTGCCGCTGTAATTGGTGGCGACATCATAGCCACAAGAGAAGAGACTATGACCGTAGAAGAATTTGAGGCGGCGGTGAACAGACAACCGAATCGTGCTGAACAGCTAATTATTGACCGACCGCACCGACCATCAGAAGTGTCGGAGTATATCGATGATGTGGACAAACAGACAATGTCGTTGAAAGTGTTCAAGAAAGAAGTCGAGCGTATGGTACGTGATCCAAGAGGGTACTTGGATGCCACAAGAGGGAAACTGCCAATTTGGCTTGCAGCTGTGTCTCTCGCGCTTTTCACGGCTACAGGGATAATTACATTCTGGTTTCTCAAACCGTTTGCTGATCTTACTATTCATTGGTTGCTATTCATCCTTGGCGCGCCACTTGTACTCCTTTCTGCATACTTTACTGCCCGAGCTATCAGCGAAACTGGAATGCTGGCAGGCTATATCTCCGACATAATAGCTGTTCCAGCTATAATCTTCTTCCGCCTTTCATTTGCAGCTGTAACAACATTCATGGCGATGCTAGGTGCCTTGCAGGACGCCGCAATTGCTTTGTTACTCCATTTGAAGCTTGGAAAATTGACTGGAGTGAAAGGGAAAACGATTCTCAAAGCAGTATTTGTCGGTACGATTCTTGCTACAACTTTTGGTTCGTTAATCACATACAGTATCTACAGTCAATGGGGGTTTGGTGGCACCGAATTCCCTGCCCCCGCAGCTCAGTTATTTGGATTTCTAGTAATCAGTCTGCGAGGGCTCGGGAATCTTGCACTACCAGGACTTGATAGATTACCAGGTATACATCCCATGCTTGGGTTTTTCTATCTAATGTCGTTCGGCATAGTTGGTGCACTCACCGGACGGGAATTGAATAAGAGAGATATGAGCGCAATCAGTCTTGCAGTAGGATTGCTTATCCCACCAGCAACATCAGCAGCTATGATTATTGGAGGGCTCATTGATTATCGGCTCAAGAAACTAGAGCAGATTGATGACAAAGAAGTATGTAAAAACAGACAAAATCGAACTACACGGGTACTAAGCGGTGTTGTTGCAGGAGAAGCGATAGTAACCATACTTTGGGTACTGTGGAGCGTGACCAACTTCCTTTTCATTTAGGATGTAGATCATTGATTCTCTGACCGGATAAGAGAATCGGTTTACTTGCAGAATAAGTTCTCCGTTCATGTCTTGGATTGCCTATCGAACGAACACGAGATTCTATGTATTGTTTCCAAAGGTCTCCTCCAAGACCGCATCCCATTCATCTTCTTCCTCTGTACTTCTCGAGGGGGTTTCTTCTTCATGGCCTTCTAACCGTTTCTTTCGTTCTTCTCGTATCCGCTTCTGCTCACGCTCAGCATCAGTCATTTCTAGCTCTTCAATCTCTTCGTCTCTGCTGACCCATCCAATTACTAATGCGACAAACGGGAAAAGCAAAACAATTGGCACGAGCAGAAGGAGAACTATCTCGGGCTGCAAAAGCTCAACACTATTTGCTATGCCTGGTGGTAATTCAAGAAAGGAAAGGAATACTCGTGGATTGAGAAGGACGAATGACAACAAGACCACACTTACAAGTCGAATACCAGAACCGATAATTGTAGATCCTATCACATATTGTTGTGATGGCGCTGCCGCTCGAGCAGTCAGTTCATCCCGTGCTTGCGGGTCCTGTTCCAAGAGATCGTCTACATAATGCTGTAGTCGCCGCACATCACTGATTGCATCGAGGTTTTCAAGAACATCTTTGTCTCCAAGCACTTGTCTTTCAATAGCTTCTCGAAGGTATGAAAAAATAGTTGCGCCTGAAGATCGGCTCATTGAAGTACTAGAGACCTTCCGTTCCCGTTCGATTGCATCTTGTTTTCGGGTAGCTTGGCGAAGAGCTAGCAGCTGTTTCTTTAACGTCTCTTCACGGTCCTCTACAGGTTTCCCAACCGAGTAGCTATAAACCATCTGATAGCTGACTTCTAGGTAGGCAAAAGATACTAGCGCAAGAATCTGTACAGAACTTGTTGCAAATTCTAAGAAGTTTGTGGGAAATACAATGAAGTTGGGAATACCTAAGTTGCGAAATGCTGCCACAACAAGAATCGACTGTATCGCTATGAAGGCACCTCCAACAAAACGATGCTCAAGACGATACAATGATTGAAGAAACAATGCAACCCCTACTCCAGCACAGAAAAAGTAGAGAAAAATGAAAGCCTGATCCCATAGTGACAGAGCAAGCGATAGGATATCACCCTGTATTGACGCGAAAATCTCTTGAGCGCTGGTAAGAGGGCCATTTACTCCATATGGTTGAAGATACCACATTCGAAGAATGAGCGTATTGTACAAACCAATGACAAGTTCATTTGTAGCAGCAGGCCCAGCTCCCACCAAGGTCAAGAGACCAGCAATCGTCGTGATGGATACCAAGAACACGAGTAAAGACAGCAAACGAAACACTGTGACAACAAACACGTAGGGTGCTGCCCACGACCAGATACCTTCCGGATAAAGGAGACTATAGACTAACCATGCCATGTACACGAAAAGTGCCGTTGAGGCTATCCGGAGTATCCATGTGACTGCCTTCAGAATAAAGCCACTCCTTGACGTTTAGCGCGTTCATACTGCTCAATCACAGTGGGGAGGAAGTCTTCCGGCCCCACATTGACTACTTCAATACCAAACCTTGAGAGTGCCCTTCCGATTTTCATGCGGCGTTCCCAGAGTTCCTCAGATACCGCTTCAGCTAGTACTTTCTCTACAGGACCAAATTGACCAACTGGAGCCTCAAACCAAGGTCCAAAGGGGCTAATAACCATCGCCTTATGTCCGTTAGCGATAAGCGTCTTCATCGCGTTGAGGAGAGGCGTTGGGCTAGCTTCCAGGTCAGTTAGCCAGATGAAGAAACTTCGTTTCCGAACCTTTTCAGTTACCTTTGAAATGGCACGTTCGTAGTTGCTCCATCCCCCGGGTTCAGCCATAGCCAAAGCTTCGAGAACATCATACATATGGTTTGGACGCAAACTGGGTTCAACGATAGAGTGAACAATATCACTGAATACACACGTTCCAACCAAGTCCTTGCGTTCCAGTCCAAGGTGTGATAGGAGAACCGCAGATCGTATCGCATATTCGAGTTTGGTATTTTCGGGATACCCGTTTCCCATGCTTCCGCTACAATCAATCATACAAACAATCTGGATGTTTTTTTCCTGCTCATACTGTTTTACTACAATATCATCACGTTTTGCGCTGCTCTTCCAATCGATAAGCCGGAAAGGATCACCAGGCGTATATTCACGGAAACCAGCAAACTCCGTTCCCATCCCCACGGTCTTTGTTCTGTGTGCTCCAAACATAAGGCCAAGCTGTCGCTGTTTACCGAGGGCTTCTAGCCTTCTAACGTCCTGCCATGTCGGGTATACAAGCACTTCGGTAGATTCCGTAAGAAGCCGCTTATAGTAATGCAATCCAAGACGGTCTCGCATAACGACTTCTGTCGGACCAAGAAAGTACCGCCCGCGCATCCTCGCCTGTAGTATGTAAGAAAAGGTGATGGTACTACCAGGCTCTATCCGTGAAGCAATGAAATTCTCCCCGATTGCGAGAATCCATGTTTCTGGGTATCGATCATGTATCTCAATGAAATCAAAATGACGAGACGAATTGTTTCTGACTGTTACCTTTATTTTCACAAAATCGCCAGAAAATATCTTCCTCTTGTGGAGTTCTCGCTCAATTTCAATACCAGCAACATTGGCAGTTGTTGCAAACAAGGGGAGTGTGATAACGAGACCAACAAGCAGATACACGCCAGCTACTACGAGATAGTAGTTCACGAAAGAGAAACCACTAGTGAGGAGTAGAACCCCTGCGAATACAACCATGAAGCCTCGCTCTGTCAGCACACCTAATCGTCTCCAACCAATATGACAACAACTGTTTGTTATCGCGGGCAGTCGACTTCTCCCAGTATCTTACTTACCACGCGTTCAACGGTAAGACCTTCAAGTTCTGCTTCGGGCTTCAGGATAAGCCGATGGTTCAGAGCTTGAACAGCGAGCTTCCGAACATCTTCGGGAATAACATAGTCGCGACCATGCATTGCAGCCCGAGCTTTGGAGGCATTCATCAACACCAGAGATGCTCTCGGAGAACCACCCAGAAGAATCTGAGGGTCGTTACGCGTTCGGACAATCATATCACGTATGTAATTGACAATATCTTCGTCGATATGTACAGTCCTGCAGGCCTCCTGCATTTTTACAATAATACCGGGGCTCGCAAGCACCCGTAGATCTGTCACCTCGCCTCTGTGTTTCCGTCGTACTATCTCTGCCTCTTCGCTGGGTGTCGGATAGTCAAGAATCAGACGAAACATAAAGCGATCCAGTTGAGCTTCAGGAAGAGGATACGTTCCTTCCTGTTCAACAGGATTCTGCGTGGCAATCATGAGGAAGGGACGTGGTAATTTCCGCGTTACACCTTCCGTTGAAACCTGCCGTTCTTCCATGACCTCAAGTAATGCACTCTGAGATTTTGGAGGACACCTGTTAATCTCGTCAGCAAGAACCAGATTCGCGAAAACAGGTCCCTTGCGAAACCAAAATTCTGAGCTCTTTTGATTGTACACATTACTTCCAAGCAGGTCTGCGGGCAATGTATCAACTGTCAGTTGTATTCGGTTGAATTTGCAGCCCAGTATAGAAGCAAAGGTGCGAGCCATGTATGTTTTCGCTAAACCTGGCACTCCTTCTAGTACAACATGCCCATCTGAAAGAAGGGCAGTAAGTGTATTCCGGAGGATGCGGGTCTTGCCAACAATTACCCGCTGGCACTCCTTGATTATAGCATTTGAAAGCTTATGAACATCGTCTATAGTCATCTCCTGAGACGACTGCAGTTCAGCTTTCTCTGGCGCTTCTACTGTCATATCTCGTTTCTACCTCACTTTTGTGTTTCAACTAATGATGAATGGATATTGCGCATGAAGAAGAATAGGCGCATTAGCTCGTTTTCGTTAATATCTAAATCAGGATTACTGGAAATTTCCTCGATACGTTCAACAGTCTCGAAGAAGTCCTCTCTATTCAGTTTAGGATCTTTGAATTTCATCAAATCCCAAACTTTCTCCGTTTCGAAAGATCTCCACATGTGCTTCTTCCGGAGGTCTCTACGGAGTTTTCGATACAGCATCTTAATGACACGTGCGTAGTTGCCTTCTCGTCGATAATAGCTCATCCGTTCGCTGAAATAGGTCTCTCCCTTTCTCATGAATACTTCAGAGACACTCTTGACCTCCGGTTTCTTGGGATCTGGAAGGTACTTCTTGATACCTACAGCAGTGAAGATAGGATAAAGGGGAGCAAGCCATGGATTTGTGCTCATCCACAGCGCACGTGATAGGAACTGCCCAAAGAAGAATTCGGGCGAATTCCATGGAATAGCCAATAAACTCTCACAGAATAATACGGGTACATTCTCAGAACCATGGGAAAGCCACTGGATAATGTTGCGGCCTAATCGCCTATTGCCAGCAAATCTATTCCACATATCATTATCAAACACACTCGGATCGCTCAAGGCAACAAGCCGCCCGCCTTCACCACCTGTCAACGGACCCAAATCAAGAGCACCTGCAACTGGTAATCGACCAGCTATTTCATTATCATCAGGGGCGGGATTTGGATCGCTTATGTTGGTTTCACACCATGCACGAGGAGTGGTCCAAGCAAAACCAGCAACCGGCGAGCCTAGAAGGCATTTGGGACTTAGAGCCGAAGCCCAATTGAGATGAAGTCCACCTTCGGATTCTACGCCGCTGACTAGTTGGCTTTGACCGCCACTGGTTTGAAAATCATGTATAACAGGTAATTTGGGACTCTTGTCATAGGAATCAAGATCGAGGAGGACACCACCAGCATAGGAGAGGAAGCCCTCAACACCAAGCTCTTCCAGTTGACGACCACCAATGAAATCAAGAAGATAATTATTTAGCAAGTAAAACGAGCCGTTAGCTGTGCCAAAGTCATCCGCAATCAGCACAGAACCACCTTCTGAAAGATGGGTGAATATGGTGAGGATGGCATCTTTGCTAAAATCTTTCACAGGGCCCATGATGACAAGGACTGCATTTCCATGAAACCGTGAAACAACGCTCATCGATGCTTGGATAGACTGAACATCGTATCCTTGTTCTTCAGTGCTTGAACGGAATTCGCTCAGGCCATCGTAATGCTCATTCCATGCTGAGAAATCCTGTGGATAGTCGTATTGTGCATTGAAAACGGTAGTGCCAATAAGGACGCCTATGGGCATCCACGAAAGCACGAATAGCAGTATTTGAACGGCTGGCTTCCAACGCATGGTTTTCCCTCGCGATTTACTCCCGTGGTTTAGCTATATCAACACGGGGATAAAGATCTGTAAATATCCTAATGGCATTCTCATATTGAGCCTTGCTCATTTTGTGACCGGAGAATCTCGCCTCTTCATAGATTTCGAGAAATTCACTTACTATGTCCCGGTCTACGGAAATCGAGTCGACCATTCGGTCAAGATATTCTCTTGAGGTTTCTGAGTTGGCACGTTCTGACCCTATTTTCTTGCCAACCATTTCCTCAAACGTGCGATAGGCAAGGGTTATCGCAGTTCCGTATTTTCCTGCATTTGCAAGCTTCTTGATATTACGCAGCTTGCTTGATACATCCATGCCAGTTGTTCTGGTTTGGCCGCGAAACATCCCGCGAACATAGTAGAGGTACAATAGTACCACAATCACTGCTCCGCTCGCAGCCACAATTGGCAGTATTATTTGAATTTGCATGTTTTCATCCTCGTGTTATTCTAAATGAATCTTGGCCGTGTAAATGGTTCAAAGTCTCAACCGAAATACTCCTGAATCTAGAATGTCCTGAATACCGGTGTTTCCTAATTAGTACAAGTCCCACAATAACTTCAACCCCGATGATTGCTATCCAGCCGATAGACCAAAGGGTATCACCAGGCACACCGGTTGTTCTACGGACCTCTACTACGTAAGGACCTATGGAGATGTTTTCAACATCAGATAGCAATGTAATCTGGTAGCTCAAATCACCCTCTGATCCGGGGGCTGTAACAGCATATGATATCCTACCGTTTTGACCAGTAGTTATGGCCTCGGAGGTGCTACCATTAAGGTTGATGGTGATATCTCTATTTATGATTGCACGGCCCTCGCTATCAACGCATCTACCACTAATGGTAAAATCTTGGCCTGGTGCTACTCGAGATGGTGTATTCGAAGTGAATGAAAAATCAATGAAAATATGAAGTGACGATGTTTCTTCAGCAGATGATGGTGTAAACAACTCTCCACCAGGATACTCGGCACGTAGAATGAAATAACCACTTTGGGTCCATGACGGGGGTATTGAAACTTGTAAAGTTACGAGATCTACTGTGTTAATCGAGTAATTTGACAGGAAAGTCGAATTCAAGTATACCATAACAGTAGCATCCGGTATCAATCCTCCATCAGCATCATGGAGACTGATTCTCGCTGTGAAATTCTCTCCTGGAAGAAGGCTCCTGTCAGTAGCTAGCTCAACTCCAAGTTCTGAAGGCATCTGAACTGTAATAGACCACATTTCGATAGGGTCAATAATCTCATAATTGGAATCATCGATTTCGGCGAGAAGTAGGTAGACTCCTATTTCGGTGTCCTGATTGCTCGAAAGCGTGATTTCGAAAACACCACTAGCGTCGGTTGTAGCAGAAGCCCCAGTATCGGTGCCATTTGCCCGTAGAAATACAGAGAGGTTCGCAATGGGGCCACCCCCGCTTGTTATTACTCCAGGAACAGTGATGCTTTCGCCTCGTGCGATACTGAACACAGATTGTTCTCCCAAGTCAATCTGTACTTGATCCCAAACTGATATTGTCTGTTCACCAGTTGCTGCTTGTTCATATGCTTCAGTGGGTCGGTCAAAACGCAGCTGATATGTTGTGTTGCCTGCAGTCCAATTCCATGAAAAGGTGTATTCGATTTCGAAATAACCCGTAACGACATCTTCAACTGTAGTAGAACTGACAAGAACACTTCCAATATACAGTTCCACATCATATCCAGTCATTGCAGTTCCGTTTGCAAAAGTCAGGTTGCCCGAAAATATGCGGGACTCATTCAAGTAGACAGTCGAGTTAGATACAGTTCCTGTGATATCAACTGGTATCTGCTCTATGCTGACTGCCACCATGGAAGAAGAGCCAGAGGCTATGTAAGCTTCCGAGGGTGAACAGTTCGCAAAGAAATAGGTTATACCAGTTGGTACAGAAAGATCAATCTGAAAAACTCGCCCGAATTCGCCATCACCGTTCGTAATGAGTGTGAAGAGAAGTTCTTCATCTTGGCCATCAACAACATGATCCCAGTAGATTTCGATTGTGGCCCCAGCATATGGCGTGCCATTGTCTAATGTGGCAGTTCCAGAAACGTTCAGATATTCGGTTAAGTAGACTGGATTTGGAACTGCAGTGAAAGCCCACTCTATAGCATATCTACTCACATTAAGGGTGATAGGTGCTGTGGAGTTGTAATCCGCAATCCAATTGTCGCTTGACCAGTACTGAACGACTATCTCATGGTCTCCAGATTCAGTCGAACCCGGAATCTGCCAATCGATGGAGAAAGACCCATCGCCTGCCGTCGTTCCTGTCTCTACCACAACTCCATCAAAGAGAACTTGGACAGGAGCGCTTGTGTATGGTTCGTCAGGATTCAAGTCCCATGATAGGTTGCCAGTTATCGTTACGGTATCAGTAGGATGGAATTCGTAAGTGCCTGTATCGAAGTTGACTATAGTGGGCCACTGTTCCAGCGTTACCGAGTCATGAGAGCTTTCAACAGAGGAAATGAATAACGTACCAGAGTAATTAGCAAATACGTCAATACCGGTCCAGACTGTGTCTTCTTTCATTTTTGAATAGGAAAAACTGAATGAACCATCAGGACCCGTAGGAAGATTGGCTAAGAGAATCAGAGTTCCATTGTCCCACCAGATTGCCACATATGCATTAGAGACGCCTGATGAATTATGAACGAAAGTCAAATTTCCATCGAAATAGAGAGTTCGGTTGAGATAGATCGGATTGGGTGAGACAGAAAGGGTAAGATTTGTTGAATACTTCTGAGCAGTAACGACAATTTCGGAAGTCGTTGCATTGTCTACCAATGGATCAGTACTCGTGTAGTTGCATTTGAAATAGTAATCTCCAGGTCCTTGTGGTGGAACTTGGAACTCGTAAGCATAGCTGAAACCACCCGTACTGTTGGTCGTTGCTGTCTGGATAAGGGTCCAAGACCCTCCCGACTGATGATAGATATTCACATCTACCCCATCAAGAACAGGAGAGCCACCTGTGTAAGTCAGATGCCCCTGAATCAACAAAGTTTGATCAAGATAGATAGTAGATACTACATCCATGCTGAATTCAGGAGAATAGAGAATAAGGTCGATATCAAATCCGGGAGCAGAGGTTGCATTATCCCAAAGGGATACACTATTGTTAGATTCAGCCCAGATTGTGACTGTAGCAGGTTCTTCTTTGGGAACAGAGAGGTTGTAATAGTAAGCGTAACCACCAGTACCATTCGTTTGCCCAGCTGAAAAAGTCCGAATAGTGCCGTTATGCCAGTCCCAGAATATCGTAACATCCTGTCCTTCGATAGGTGTGCCATTGATACTATAGGTCAACTGGCCTGAGATTTCTACAGTCTCATTCAAATGATATGAGGTGTCATTGGTTGTACAGGTTAGGTCTAATTGATAGAGCTTCAGGAGACAGGTTCGGTTAGGGGACTGGGCATTAGTCCATAATGCATTACTGCTCAGGTATTGACCCCATAGATACACATAGCCAAGTTCGTCAGATGTGGTGAGATTATACAGAAAACGAAATGCTCCGGCACTATCAGTTGTTTTGTTGAACTGATAGACATCCGTGCTATTCGCATAATATACGGAAACAGTCTCTCCTGCAATGGGGGCACCATTCTCCGCAAATGTCAACGTACCCGAAAACTCGATTACTTCATCAAGATGATATTCCGTTGCATTCGTATTTCCGGATATACTGAGCTGATAGAGTCGTAAGGTCAGAGGGGGATCCAATGCAGCGGTTGCATTATCATAGAGCCTTGTAGGTGAAAGGTAATAGACGTCGACATTGACTGTAGAAGGTCCATCACTTGAAGTTAGATTATAGTAGAAGTTATAATCACCAGTGTCATTCGTCGTTACGCTGAAGACTTGGAGAGTTCCATTATCCCAATGAATGTACACCGTTGTATCGTTAGCGGGGGTTCCATTGATTGTCAGAGTACCGAAAATATGCGCGGTCTCATTCAGATAGTAATCGGTACTATTCGAGGAGACGGTAATCGACGAGTCATAGTTGGTTACTTCCTCTAAGATATGGACTGACTCGTTTCCTGCTATAGCAGGCGAGGGGGCACTAACATTTACCCAGACTTCTGTAGTACTGAGCTCGTGATAGAAGGGTATGGTATAGTCATATGAGTATCCTCCTGTGGAGTTGGTGATAGTGGCAGTCAGGTTGTATGTACCCGTACTATTATGCCACCAGATTGTCACTTGGAGGTCTTGGACATATGCAGGAATCTCGGGAAGGTAGACAAAACCATCGATTGTGATGTTTTCGAGAAGATGAACTGGATTGGGATTTGTTTCAATATCTATCACCAAATCCCAGCGTTTTACTGTGATAGTAAGGTTCTCAGATTTACATGATTCATATTCAGAATCGATGGAGTTGAATTCAACCCAGTAGGTTACTTCTCCTTCATAGCCTGCAGATACATTGTAGTTGAACTCGTAATAGCCGTTCGTATCCGTTGACGTGGTATCTACCTCTGTTAGGTCTGTTCCATTCTTCCACCAAAGGCTGACATCGTATCCCTCCAGTCCACTCCCATTAATTGCATTTCTGAGGCTTCCGTTTACTGTAAGTATTTCCCAAATATGCACGGGTTCAGGATCCTGTGGCTCTGATTCAATGCTCAGGTTAGTTAAACCACTCCGAACTTCGATATCGAAAATAGTGCTCCAGTTTCCTTCAATCAAATCATATGAGGTGGTCCAGTTAACCTTCGCTGAGAAATTACCAGTTGATTGATCCGATGGAATAGTGTAGTCATATGAAAAGCCACCAGAGCTGTTAGTTGTTGTGGTGTCGATCTGTGCATCATCAAAGAAAACGCCTATGGTTTCGCTCGCAAGTGGCGTTCCATTTAGGAGTTGAAGGATTCCTTCATAGTGAAGTGTACTGCCGCGGTACACTGATTCAGGTGAGATATCCAATGAAAAACCAATCCGCCCCAACAGAGTTACAGTAGAATTGTCCGCGGACCGTGCAGGTAGAAGCTCAGGATACCCCTCTTCAGTATATTCTCCTGCATATTGCGCCCAGACAGTATGATTGCCAGTCGTCATTCGAAAGGTATCGAGAGGATCCACATAGATATCCAGTTCATATGTGCCATCAGATTGAATAGTGGCATTAGCATACCATCCTTCGTCCCACATAATCTGCATCTGATCATTGTCGAGTGTGCTGCCATCAACAGGTTCACCGTCTCGTGTCATCAAACCGTGAACATGTATCGTATCTTCCCAATAGGCTGAATAGTTATCTAAACCCATTTTTAGGTTCATATCAACAGTTTCACTGATGAAAAATCCGTTCTCAGTTTGAGCAGAAGACGTTGGACGAAGTGGATCGGGTTGCCCAGTAGCATAAACTGAAGTGTAGTTCGTTATGGAGAAAGAACTCCCTTGCCAAGTCGCGGTGATATTATGAGCTCCTGTACTCGCGTTACTTGGAAATGTGTAGGTGATGTTTGCCAAAGGCAACTGGGAGCCTTGTTCTATCGTTGAGTTGCCCATATACACATCATCGGTCTGATCATAGAAGTGAATTGTCTCAGGAGCACTGACAGGTTGATTCTGAACCATAAGCAGCGAGCTCAGATTAAATGGTTCACCAATAATAGCCCATGGCTGGAATGAACTTGGCCATACCCATAATTCAACATCACCTTGACCAGTATTCTCGGGAATGTCGGTAACTCCAATGTCTCCTGTCAAAGGAAGGGGTACGACCTGAATCCATTCTCCACCCCCGCCTGCTGTGGGAATATAGACCTCGGACCAGAAGATCATGTGCTTCACTTTGACAACACGGCGGCCATTTTCTGCATCCCCAACTGCATATCCCGCGACCATTCGTGCAGGTATGTCGAGTTCTCTCATGAAGACAGAGTATGCTGTAGCGAAATCCATCGGAAGACCACCGCCACGCTCAAGAAACCAGTCGGTAACTTCTCGTCCTTCCGCGGGTCGTTCCTGATATTCGTCTGGACCAATCATTAGATCGAAGTTATTCCTGAAATACAAGTCAACAGCCATCGCCTTATCATAGGCATCATCTCCAACATCTTCGAATTGAGAGACGTTGTCAATTACACGTTGCGTCAAATCTACCCCTTCCAGAGTAGAATACAATGAGCTCACATCAGCAGGGGCAGAGGTGCCAGGCAAAGCATCGTTGGAGATACTATCAATGTCCTGATTTGTGTATGTGATATTATAACTTACGAGAACATTCTCGCCCGTGGTACCTGAAAGAAGGGGGCTGAAGAGTACGGTTCCGTATTCATCGATCTCCAAATCGTATTCACGTAGCCTATCACGAGGGTAGGTTCTAAATGAATCCTCAACGATTTTCACTTCAGGAAACAAGGAGGGCAGTTCTATACTACCAACATTCGGTCCCACAGTTACATTCAAGAATACGCGATAAATTGTGCGATTCTGAGATTCTGCTTCTTCCTGGGTTATCAGAGTTAGAGATTCTTGAGAATCCAAGCTCTTACTCCAACTAGATCCGGTATAGCTGTCATAAGCGGTTTTCCGCCATAACTGGGCTGGATTCTGCGGCTCTACAGCGAATAATACATCTTCAAGATGATCAGTCAAATTATCAGGTAATTCCTGATCCATTGGGACATCCGTATAGTTGACATCATCAAACCAATTGGTTCTTCCACCAGCCCAATTCAAGTCATAGGGCCACTCTTCCACTTCATCATATTCCTCGTGTGGATTTTGTGTACGGACATTTCCGGTCTGTACAAAATAAAAGGTGGTCAATGCCCAAGCTAGCGTTGCTAGTAAGAACATGGTGCTAATCAGTGTGACCAAACTCATCCTTCTGCGAGTTACTTTCTTTGTAGCAGCACTCAACTGGTGGACCTCACATAATGCAGTTCTTACTGATTCCATCAAGCGAAATTTGATCTCGGGGTGAAAACCGGCGTGGCTTGTCGAGATATTCTAACCTGAATAAGTTCTAATTTAATGGTTTCTTGCTGGTAGGTCCTTGAGAAATCGAACCCAAAAGGATTTGATGCCGGTATCGCAAGACGCGAATCATGTTTCCCGAAGAAGCTATCCGGTCCTATTCCAAGGAAATTCTGTCAAATTCAGAAAGAGGTGCACATTCCTTCAGCCATGTTGAACGGGTCTATGCTATCGCAAGAGACCTAGGTGAGAAATTGGGTGCGAATATGAGGATCCTGGGAGCTGCAGCTCTTCTTCATGATATCGGCAGACCAAAGGAAGAGAAGACCGGAAAATCACATGCTATACTATCAGGTGAGATGAGCAGAGAGTTTCTTCGTGATTCGGGTTATGAGAAGGACGAAATTGCGGAGGTTATTGATGCAATTCGGACGCATCGCTTCAGCGAAAATATTGAACCGAATTCGCTTGAAGGAGAAATACTCAGCGATGCCGATAAACTGGATGCGATGGGCGCAATCGGAGTGTTCCGAGCTATTGCCAGAGCCACTCTGAGGGATTTAGGAATACCTGGCTTTCTGAAGCATGCTGAAGAGAAGCTCTTGAAGCTTGTTGACTGTATGTACACTGAAGAAGCTCAGAAAATTGCTGAAAAAAGACATAATCTCTTACACAGCTTTGTAGAAGAACTAAAAGGCGAAATCCGAACTAACGGTGTCTATTGATTCAAGAGTAGTTCCAAGTAGCTCTCGCGTATGGATTCATATTCTCCCGATAGAAGTCTATCAAGTAATTCGAAGAGAGCTGTTCTGCTTGATTCCATTCGCTGCTTGTCTTCTACCACTTTCTCCGCTTCTAGAAACCAGCCAAGGTTCTCCACGCAGTCTAGGGCCAGTGAAATATCATCTATACAGAAATAGCTGCGCTCTTTCCTAACACGAGCAACCTTTGTGAAACCTACTGCTTCAAGTATAGTCTCCATTGTTTTGCCCGAATCAATACCCACGGAGAGTTCCTCTCGAGTCTTGCTAATAGAATCCATTTTGGCACCTTTGTACGTGAGTTCATATCTAGGCGTCAATTTCATTGAATCCTCACCTGGGAGGGGTTCAGAGATGATTTTTCGGATACGTAGTGCTTCATCAGTGTCAGCAAAGGAGTATTGAGGGTGGTCGAGATAGAGATCCTCGTGTTCTTCTGATTTGAGCAATGTGCCGCCAGTCTCAAGAAGGGTTTCCTCTAAACCAGTGGGGTCTTCTATCTTCACTTTGATTTCCACTTCAACTGGCATTTTGGAATTAACCTCAGTATGTATTCAGACATCCCATTCCAAAAACATTGCTTTTGAAACAATTTGACATGATTTTCTGTAGATGTAAGGAGGAAACAAAAGTCACATAACCATGGTTCGTTGCATTGAGCGTGCAGGGATTGTCTTGTCTAAAATCAAACGAATCAAATGTGCAAAGTGTGGAAACGAATACAGAATAGACGATGTACCGCCTAATGATGGATGCGGTGGAAGGATAGACTTCACTTTTGATTTGGAAGAACTGAAGGAACGGTTTTCTCGGGACAGTCTTGAAGCAGAAAGAAGTAAGTCCAATATTCAGAAGTACTTCGACCTTTTGCCCTTGACAGAAAGAGGAGAGGCTGTAACCGTAGGGGAAGGGCAGACTGCTCTTTTGAAAAGCAAGCGCTTGGCAAAGAAGATGGGACTGAAGAACCTCTTTCTCAAGATAGAAACAACAAATCCATCAGGATCTTTCAAAGATCGTCCAATCTCCGTTGGAGTTAGTCGTGCCCTCGAGGAGGGCGCCACCACAGTATCAGCGGCTTCTTCAGGCAATGCAGCAGCCGCCATGTCTACCTACGCAGCTGGTGGGGGTATCCGTTCAGTTGTTTTTGTACCGGAAAATGCACCTAGTGGGAAGTTGATTCATCTTAGGACACTTGGAGCGCATGTATTCAGAGTCAGGAAAGAAAAAGAGGGCGTTGACCCAACTACAACTCTGCTGAAAGCAGCCTGTAAGGAATTCGGCTGGACACCTTGTCCTTCTTTTGGACCATTCAATTGCTTTCAATTTGAAGGAACAAAGACCTTGGGTTTTGAAATTGCAGAGCAGATGAACTGGGAAGTGCCAGACTGGATATTCTTTCCAACTGGGAGCGGTGGACTCATGGCCGGAACAATGAAGGGATTCTCGGAATTCGAACAGATGGGGTTGATTGATAGACTGCCGCGACCAGTTGTTGTCCAGCCCGAAGGATGTGCGCCAGTGGTAAGAGCTTTCCATGAGGAGCAAAATCCCCTAGATATTCAACCATGGGACTCGAATGAAACTGTAGCAGGAGGACTGGCAGATCCATTCCCGTGGGACGGAGATGCAGCACTCCGATATCTAAGACTGGCAAATGGGAAAGCAACCGAGGTAAGTGATAAGGAGATAGAGAAATATCTTGTCGATCTTGGGAAGCTTGAGGGTATATTTGCCGAACCAAGTGGTGTAGCAGGGCTGGCTGGTTTGGATGCCCTTCTTCAACAGGGAATCATAGATCGCAATGAGAGCGTATGCGTTCCCATTACAGGCTCCGGATTCAAGGATTTAGCAACACCGGATAGGCTTACTGAACCTGTCAAGTTGATTAGCCCGGATACAGCTGAACTGCAAGATGCCCTTAGCTGATTCCAAAGGAGGAACACGAGAATGGGTGTTGTACAGCGGAGAAAGAAAGCAAAGGAGCTCGCCCAAAAATATGGGTATCGAAAATATATGATAGAGCGGTATCTGAAACTGTGGGGCAAGGATGAAACACTGGAGTTCATCAAATCCTGTGAACAAGAAATCAGGACGGCAATAAGAGCAAACGAGTTGAAGGCACCAATCGGTGAGCTCGTGCGTAGGCTTGAAGACAAGGATGTCGAGCTCGAGGAGATTGAATGGTTAGAGGAGGGCTTCTATGCAGATTTTGGGGGATTCTCACCTGGAGCCATATTTGAGCATCTGATTGGCCTCTACTATGTACAGGGTGTACCGTCAATGACAGTTACGAAGATTCTTGATCCACAGCCAGGAGAGACAGTTTTTGATCTAGCTGCAGCTCCAGGCGGCAAAACAACACACATTGCACAATTAATGAGGAACGAAGGGCACGTAGTGGCAATCGAGAAAGACAAGCTACGAGTTGTAAGCTTGGAAAGCAACTTGATGCGCTGTGGAGTAAAAAATACGTTGGTACTCAGAGGTGACGCAATGAAGCTAGCCAACATTCCTCGTACTCCAGACAGGATACTACTTGATGCCCCCTGTTCAGGTGAAGGGTTGATTCCTATAGATCCGACAAGAAAAACAAGTAAGACCATGGCAGATATTCGGTACTGTGCAACAAATCAAGGCAAGATGCTAGATGCAGCTATTGATACCCTTAGAGAAGGAGGTATTATCGTCTATTCTACTTGTTCTATAGCTCCTGAAGAGAACGAGTTCGTCATTGATGATTTGCTGAAACGGAGAAAGGACGTAGAGATAGTCCCGATTGATTTGGAGTTTGGTGTACCTGGATACACGAATCCATACGATATTCAAATGAATGAAGATTTGTCGAAGGCTCGACGTTTGTTGCCACATAAACATCAGACAGAGGGGTTCTTTATGTGCAAAATGCGGAAGGTGAAATAATGTCACTAGAATTGGCCGAACCAGCTGAATGGAGAGATATAAGAAAACAAATCGATAGCGATTTCGGCATCGGAGCAGCAGAACATCTCCGAAAGAATCTTCTTCTGGTGAAGATTGAAGAAAACCCTAAGCAATCATACTATCTTGTGTCGCCCGAGTGGGAAAGCATCTTGGAATCAGATTTGGATACATACAAACCTGAGTTTGGTGGCATTTGGCTAGGGGATATGCAGGAAGGGGAGTTCAGAATCGGGCTTCATGTTCTTGATGAACTCTCAGAAATAACCCAAAGCAAGGTAATCGTCTCTGACGTGGGAGCGGAGTCCTTTACCTACGGACGCAGCATACTGAAAGAATCGGTCATAACTATTGGTGTAGGATTGGAAAGGGGCCAGAAGGTGATAATTCTAAGCAATATGGGTGATAGTCTTGGCTTTGCCAAGTTGACTATCGATTCCTCCAGAATCGACCTGCTTTCGGATGAGAGCCTTGTGGCCAAGAACTTGGCTGATATTGGCTGGTATATACGTAAATATACCCAGTGATTGATGCCCCATGGCGAGCAATTATACAAACATATCGCTTGAGGGGCTCTCTTCTGATTCGATGCTTTTCCGCATCTTCTCAAGTCGCTCGATTTCCTGACTCTCTTCGAGTAGCTGATCCACATCAGCTTTCACGCCATATACATCATTGATTTTCTCAAGCATGGTTGCAGCAGCACCTGGGTCAGGACGACCACGAGTTGCGTAAGTCAATAGTCCAATGCCGTTTGCATCCCGCATCTCCAATTCTGCTAGAAATAGGGCAAGGGGACCAGCGACAAAAAGACCCTCTTCAAGAAGGGGGATAGACCACTTGTCGAGTTGCTCTTTGTATGCGGAAGTTGGTACACACCGCATATCGGAGGTATTATCCTCTTTGAAGCTTTGATCTAGGCCTCCAATCAGCAAAGATTCAGCGAATTCGTTTTCCACAACCCATTCGGCTATGTGGGAGACGAAATTCCACTGCTCATTGTTATGTGGCTGAAATCGGGGAACCATGAAAACCATGTTCTTCTCGGAATAGAAGTAAATCTCGAAGGGGAGCACCAGTCTTTCATTTTCCATAGATACGAAAAGAGGTAGCATATCACTTCGGATAAAGCCAACACGCTCCGCTTCCAAGGTCCTCGTGAGATGAGCTGTGCTGAGGAAACCCACTTCCCCTAGGCCATGAAAACCACAAACAAATGTGGCATTTTTGGGAACCTCGAAATCATCTTTAAGCATTATCTCGAACTCGGATTCTCTTGTACTCACGAAAGCCATTTGAACTCAAACCTCAGCCTGAAAGGATAGACACAGAAATAGCCTATCCTCTTTGCTTGAGCCGGTCAGCTTTCATGTCGCTTTTAATACTATGGAATAGCTACATATTGCGGGGAAGGGGTAACAACGAATACTTGAAGTCGAACGATTTCTAATTAGCAAAGCAGAATCATCGATTTCATCTCGTCTTTTCACCCCAGAACGCCCCAAACCCGCGGAAAGCGGACTTACAGGCCAAAAATACTACTACCCTTTATATAGGGCGCACAAAAGACTAATAACTAATATCAATAGTTTACAATGATAACTAATATCAATAGTTTGTAACAAAGGTTGAATGAATCCTTGAGCACCCTGAGAGAACTGGAGTTCGAACGTACTTCACCACAATTACTTGAGGTGCTAAGGCGACAGGGGTTAGCTAGCCTGACGAAGTTCCAGACGAGAGCTTTGGAAGAGGGAATCATGAGGGGGACAAGCCAGATTCTGGTTACACAGGATTATGTTGAAGGATACCAGATTGGGGAGATTGCCCTCCTAAACAGGGTTGCATCAGATTTTCGTACTCGGGGCATTGTTCTTTGTCCACACCCCCATCAAGCAGAGAAACGGCTTCGTTCTGTAGCCCAGAAATGTAGTAGATTGGGAATCGAAGTCACCCCAATAATAAGAAGAACTGACGCAATTGATTTGCCAAGAGACGTAGGGAGAGTAGTTGTGGCAACGTTTCGCTCACTTAGTATAGCCGCACGGAATCAACCATCACTTTGGAAGAATGTAAGCTTTCTACTCATCGAGAGACTAGATCTGATAGGACAACCAAAGCTTGGGGTTCAGCTTGAGACCGCTATTGTGGGGGGAATGGCAAGAAGCTCAAACATTCAGTATGTAGCCCTATGTCCAGAAGTTGCTGATTTGCCAGATCTGGCAAAATGGCTAGATGCATCCATTGTCAGGGACAAAAAGCCTGATGTGAACAGAATATTCAGTGTGAAGGCATTCAAAAGCATCACCGAGTCGCTAGCGGATCTATCGCAGTATGTTCACAAAAAGCAGGGACAGGTTATCATCCTTGCACCCGATATTCAATCTTCCCAGAGACTGGCGGAACAGTTGACCGGTTTAGATAACAGTGAAACAGCACCACATCTTGATTTTGGATTGACACCAGGGCATCGAGATGAACTAAGAGAACTTTGCATGCGTATAAAGAGAGTCCATGCTCAATGCAATATGACGCAGAGACTTGTTAATGTTCTTAGCAAGGGAGTTGCCTTTTTCCACGAGGGTGTCGCGAAAAAGCAGAGACGAGCCATATCTGAGGCTTGGGATGACAAACTGGTACCAGTAATAGTGATGCCTACACGGTTCGCACTTGCCAGCGGTATGACAGCCACAGTGGTCTTCTTGATTGGTGTTTTCGCACATAGAAAAGAGAGCATTCAGCGGGATGACGAAGAGTTAGTTATGCTTTCAGAATGGCAGATGAATAATCTGTTGCAAGCAGCGGGTAGAACCAAGCTGGATACGGAAGGTTTCGGAATCGTTGTTGTCGATAATGATCAAGAAAGGGAGAGAGTCTTACTGAAATATTTCAGAAGAAATGAGAAGGGGAATCTGATGCCACGGCTCGGAGAGGTTGACAGTCTCATGGATGACCCTGAGAACCTTCAGTTCTTGGTATTGGGACAGCTTTGTACTACTGATGAGCAACACAGCAGGCCACTGGCAATCATAAATGAAACCTTCTGGGCTTCTACAAACAAGACATTCAATCCGAAGGAGGAGCGCTACGTACCGGTAGATGAGATTCCTATTGATACACTGCTTTCACTACGGGCAACAAAGTCCACGCTGGAACGGGCAGAAAAAATCGATGATGAAGATGTCAAAGTGGTCTCAGTTAATCCATCCAAGATAGAGGGACTTGTCCATAGCGCCAGCCGCGAGCTCTGGCATTATGTTACACTAAACTCATCCGAAGGGGTATCATGTAGCTGTGAATCATGGAAATATCAAGGGATGAAGAACCACAGATTATGCAAACATCTCGTTAAATTCGCTAACTATGCACTCCATGACGATGAAGCAGAACCATATGCTGGGGGAGTTCTGAGGCATTCATTACGAGGGCTTGAAACGCTTGAAGAATTGGAAAAGAGTGGGCTTCTGGAGAAAAGTGGAGAAGACGTTCAATGTACGGAACTAGGTAAGAGAGTTGCAGCATTAGGAGTTTCTATTGGCGACGCGAGAAGGACCAAAAGGATAATCGAGAACAGTGAAGGTGACTTCACAAATACACTGATTGAACTAGTACGAACCAAAACAGGGGGGAATACTGAACAACTCAAGAGAATACTGGCAGCCGTACTAGAGGACGACAGCCAAGAGAGTATGTATTGTGAGGAGGATTTACCCGGCCTGATAGAAAATCATGTAGAGGAGTTACTCTATGTGAATTCTGTCCTAGAGCAGATGTTGATTGAAGACGAAGATGGAATCCTCAAAGACAGACCAGCTCATCTAGGAGAGAAACTCAAGAGCGCATTATCGGATATCGGTTGACTTTTTACGTGGTAGTTTTGTCAACGGACCTGAAGCAGGGTGCACGCTATTATCCTGCTCCAACATCCTATGGAGAATTGAGCATGAAGCTGTTTGAGTCAGAAGCGAAAGAAATCTTCCGTGACTTTAACATGCCCACACCTAGTAGTGGTCTGGCAAAAACGCCCGAAGAAGCCAAGAAAAGGGCTTCAGAGATAGGCAAGCCAGTTGTAGTTAAAGCACAGGTTCTTTCAGGTAAAAGAGGAAAAGCAGGGGGCATCAAGTTCGCAGACACTCCCGAAGAGGTTGAAAAACTGGCAGAAGAGATTCTTGCCATGCGAATCAATGATCTCCCCGTGGAGGCAGTGCTGGTAGAGGAGAAGCTCGATATCAAGCAAGAAATCTACGCAGGGGTAACAATTGATAGAAACAGGCGGCAGTATGTCTGCATTGGCAGTTCTTCAGGGGGTATGTCAATTGAAGAACTAGCTGAAGAAAGCCCTGAGAAAATTGTTAAGACCCATATCAATCCACATCTAGGTCTTCAACCTTTTGAGGCGCGACAATTGGCAGTCAGAATGGGATTCAAGGGAAAACAAATCCACAAACTCGCCTCGTTCTTCATGAAGCTCTGGAAAATCGTGGAAGCGTATGATGTAGAACTAACTGAAATCAATCCACTAATACTCACCCAACAAGGTGAATTCATTGCTGCAGATGCAAGACTGAATATTGACAATAATGCCTTATACAGGCATCAAGAACTCATAGAAAGTTTGGACCGAGCCCCTTTGGAAGAAAACGAGAGAGAAAGACGCGCAAGGGAGAACGACATGGCATATGTCGAGTTGGATGGTAATATAGCGTGTATATGTAATGGGGCGGGTCTTACTATGGCCACCCTCGATGCGGTAGCCCTGTACGGAGGCAAGGCAAGCACATTCCTCGACCTCGGAGGCGGCGCCGACGCAGAACGGGTAGAAAAAGGAATTGAAGTAGCTTTGATGTTTGATCAAGTAGAGGCAATACTTGTCAACATCATGGGTGGTATTACCAGATGCGATGAGGTTGCAAAGGGAATCGTGGGGGCCAGAGAAGACAAAGGAATTGATGTGCCAATGGTTATCCGCATGGTTGGAACAAATGAGAAGGAGGGGCAAGAAATCTTGGAAAAGGCTGGTATCCCATTCCTGCAAACCATGGAAGACGCAGCCCAGAAGGTAGTTGAGCTTGTAGAGGAGGCGGAATAGATGGCAGTTTTGATTGATAAAGATACGAAAGTTGTAGTACAAGGAATCACTGGTTCACAAGGTACATTCCACTCAGAAGCTATGCTTGAGTATGGTACCAATATAGTGGCTGGAGTGACGCCAGGTAAAGGCGGTCAAGAAATCAATGATGTTCCGGTATATGACACTGTGTGGGAAGCCAAGAAAGAGCATGGTGTCACAGCATCAGTTATTTTTGTCCCAGCTCCATTCGCTGCCGGAGCCGCTATGGAAGCTATAGCAGCAGATTTGAATCCTGTTGTTGTAATCACCGAGCACGTACCGGTCAAAGATGAAATCAAAGTGATTCACGAAGCTAAACGCAAAGACATCACGGTTATTGGTCCAAATACCCCAGGCATTATCCAGCCGGGAGCAAAACAGAAGCTGGGCATCATGCCCGGTCATGTGTTCAAGGCCGGTGAAGTAGGCCTAATGTCCCGAAGCGGTACCCTAACCTATGAGATAGCAGCGGGTATGACCCAGGCCGATATTGGCATTTCTACGGCAATAGGTCTCGGAGGCGACCCCTGTGTTGGTCTTACACCAATTGAGGGGGTGAAACTCTTTGAGAACGATACCGATACCAAAGCTATGGTTTTGGTGGGAGAAATCGGTGGAGATGCAGAAGAGCGAGCAGCAGCATACATCAAGGACGAGGTAGACTTACCAGTTGTTGCCTTCATAGCAGGACGTACTGCTCCGCCTGGCAAGAGAATGGGACACGCAGGTGCCATCATTAGTGGTGGAACAGGTACTGCGGCAGGCAAAATCAAAGCCTTTGAAGATGCAGGAGTACCGGTTGCAGAGAAACCCAGTGATGTGGCAAAGCTGCTAAGAGAAAACCTTTAAATCGATTCTAAATGAGCCCCTCAAGGCGGGCTCATTACACCTTTATACGTCCGTCCATTTCACGAGAGGTTTGAAGAATGCCAGTAGCAGACATTGAAAAACGCAGACTCGCACAGCACTATCTGCTTTACAAATCAGTATGCAGAGATTGTGGAGCTACCAATCCACTCAAAGCAAAGAAATGCAGAAAGTGCAAGAGCAAAGACCTCCGACCCAAAGTGAGAACAAGACGTAGATAGGATAATAGCCGCGTAAGCCGGTTTACATGGGCCGGTGATCTAGTGGTTATGATTCCGCCTTCACACGGCGGCCATCGAGTGTTCGACTCACTCCCGGCCCACCACCAAGCCAGCGAGCAAAGAATGTACTGAGGAATCAACACAATGCCGAAGCAGATATTTGATCAAGACGAGTTCCTCGAATTGAGTGACAAAGCAAGCGAATGTCGAGTAAAGAGATTGTCTGACAAGGTGAAGCTCAAACTACGCACAGACAGGTATCTCTACACCCTAGTAACCAATGCTGCTGATGCTGAAGCAATTCTTGAACAGGTCCGTTGTAGAGTCGTTGAAGCTCGACCTGGTGCAGAAGAAATCTAATTTTC
>WJIL01000109.1 GCA_014730275.1 Candidatus Lokiarchaeota archaeon
AGTGCTCCGAACACTGGGAGAAAGGGCCAAATGGCCGCCTCGTATCCGAATATGAAACTGAATCTCCCACCTTGCTGGGGAATCCACAGGAGGGGACTGATGGGGAACGCAATCGCGGCAAGTCCCAAGAGTATACCCAATCCCCTGGAGAACGAGTTGTCCCCCTTCTTGATTAGTCCATGGATTGCGATGAGGAAAGCTGAAATCACAGGAGACAGGAGTAAGTAGAACAATATATTGCTTATGAGGTCCACTCTGGGATAGAGATTGCCATAGACGATGATGATGGAATATACCGAACCCAGTAGTGCTCCCAGTATGCCACTACCACCAATGTAGAATCCCAGTGTTCTGTTTGTTCGCAGAACCTCTTGTAATTCATGAGTTTGATTTTTCTCCATATCTGGTTGCATTCTACTCACCCTTCTTAGGCATATGCTTTCCGATTATTACAAGAATTCAAAGAATACTACATCATTAATACATATGAATGCTTGGAGAAAAATCGGAGATATGGTAGCTATTGGGAATTCAAGAAGAAGGTTGAGGCATTCATTGGCTTTGTGTTTTGTATACTCCTAGGGCATAGCATTCATCGCTTGCAGCATGGGCTAGGGCAGCTGGAATGCTTTGTTCTTGCAGAGACATTGCGGCCGTCCAGGAAAAATCCACATCGCAGATTATTGATTATGCTATAAGATTGCATAGAATCTGATGTTACCAAATAACTGGACAGAAATCACAGCCAATTCATGTTCCGTCAGTTAAGATGTACCTGTGGAAACACTTGCGCACTTATCCGTGTACACCACAGGTCCACCTTGTGGTGCTGCCTAGAACATCTCAACTTTCGGATACAAGACTGGTGTCATGGAAGGCTCTATGCTATATCTTCGACGGCTTTCTTGATCTCTTCGAAAGGTGGCAGTTTGCCCGGATCATCACTTACCCAGGTATACGAAATGGTACCATCTTGCTTCACAACGAAAACTGCACGTTTGGCTACGTTCTTCATGCCAAGAAGGTCCTCGAGCACGACGCCATAGTCTTCAATGACTTCCTTGTTCCAGTCCGAGAGAAGTGGGAACTGCAGGTCGTTCTTGTCCTTGAATGCTGCATTGGCGAATACACCATCGACTGAAATAGCTAGAACTTGCGCACCTAGTTTGTTGTATTCTGCCATAGCGTCTCGAAATGTACACAGTTCCTCAGTGCATACGGATGAGAACGCTGCGGGGAAGAACACCAGAACAACCGGGCCTTCTTCCAGCTCATCGCTCAGCGTGATTTCTTCACCTGGTTCTCCTGTCCAATCTCTCAATAATGTGAAATCTGGTGCCTTATTTCCAACATCAAGTTCACTACTCATAGTAACACTTCATTATAGTTAACACTAAAATCTACTTAAGATTTGGCTTTTGTGACCTTTCGGAACCATGCAGCTATGTTCTGTTTCACTTGAGCTTGTGATTGAGGTATGAAGCAGTGAGCGCTGTAAGAATTGCGGCTGCGTTCAAGCCAAGCGGGTATTGATAGAATGAATCTAGGAATGAGAGTGTTGCCATCTACCTTGACTGGGAGAACGCTCTTGTAGGGTAAAACGAGGTCTATGCATCAATCAGGGTGAAGACATCAAAGGAATTGTCACAGGACTTCTTGATTAACAGGACAATATCCGGCAGTGAGGACACACTTGTGGTGGATTCTGCTCGATTGGCCAATGAAGAAACAGGGTTACGACTGTGGGTATCCCACGGTTTTGAGTATGTATCTCCAGTCATACTTGTCCGGCTCTACCAGAAGAATCTGCTTGGTACTGATTTCCGGCAGTACCCTATTAGGCACGCTGAAGACGAGGACCTATGGAGGACTGAGTAGAAGAAGACAAAGACCGCAGAGAGAGATACTGTTCAAGGTGGCCTTTCATGGTATCGACAGACAGAACCACATGGAGTGTGCCGAAAAGTGTTAGACTTTGCTAAGCCAGAATTGTAATAATATCTATATATTGATGACAATTATTTTTTTTGATTTTTCATTAGGGGTTTAAAGGAAAAGAAATCAAGAACGGGATATCTGATTATTCTATTGGTTCTTTTCGGCTTTCCAGCATGGTTTATGCCCGTCCACGCATTTACGGAACAAACTATGAAAGATACATCACCAACAGAATATGAAGGAACATGGAGTACCAAGAATAATTATGCTAGAGAACCGCTTGAGGGATCTGTTTACAGAATCAATATCATATTTGAATTCTATAATGTTCCTCAAGATGCAGATGATTATTGGTTTGAAATAGACTACGAGGGCCTTTCTCATATTTGGCCATTTGGTGAACGCCTCGATGTGATGTACAGATGGGGTACAAGCGGTGGTTTCACCCATCTTGTATATTATGATCATTTTCTAAGTGATACAACCTGGGATATTACATCACCTTCATCAACAATCTTTCAGCTGAAATTCAGAGGATGTGCAGAAGTAACAGATGGAATCCAACATACATGGTACTTCGGTGATGAACCAATTCTCCAT
>WJIL01000110.1 GCA_014730275.1 Candidatus Lokiarchaeota archaeon
GTTTGAAGCCGAACTTGATTCTCTTTCAGAAATCAGGATGCTAGTCCACACTCAGCCAAGACTTGCCGCGGTACCTAAGAAGCGACCAGAAGTGATGGAATACAAGATAGGTGCTCCGAGTGTGGAGGAAGCCTTCGAATATGCAAAAGATATACTTGGTACCGACGTGCGTATTGCTGACATACTCGAAGAGGGTATGCTCGTGGATACCATTGCTGTTACCAAGGGACATGGATTCCAGGGAACTGTTAGACGCTGGGGTGTTCGGATCCTTCAACACAAGTCCCGAAAAACCAAGCGAGGTATAGGATGCCTTGGACCTTGGTCACCTAGGAACATTCGATATACGGTTCCACAGCCCGGCCAAACCGGTTATCATTCACGAACCAATTTCAACAATGCTATCGTGCAGCTGGGTGAACGTGGTGAAGAGATTACACCAGAAGGTGGTTTCGTCAACTACGGCGTCATCCGCGGAGACTACGTGATGGTAAAAGGTTCCGTCCCCGGTCCTGTGAAAAGGACCATCAGGATGAGATATGCTATTAGAGCTCCTAGCGGGCATACTCCAGAACCTTTCCAGGTCAACTACATCAGTACGACATCGAAGCAATAGGAGAAGGTGATTTTCAATGGCAACTACAAAATTATACAAGTTGGATGGTAAAGCAGATTCCGACATTGAGTTACCTGTGCATTTCGATACTCCTTATCGTCCAGACGTCATAAAGCGTGCTGTGCTGGCTGTCCAATCCCGTGGACGACAGCCACACGGTGTAGATCCACTAGCCGGTAAGCGAACAACTGCTGAAAGCTGGGGTGTAGGTCATGGACGGTCGCGAGTACCCCGAGTGAAAGGTGGAGGTACACCAGCGGCGAACAAAGCAGGTTTCATGCCTGGTGTTGTAGGTGGTAGGCAAGCTCACCCTCCTGAGGCACGAGAGGTTCTTGAGGAGGATATCAATAGAAAAGAGAATCGATTGGCAATTCGTTCAGCTATCGCTGCAACAGGACACAAGGATGCTGTCTCTCGCCGCGGGCACAAGGTGGATTCAGCACCAGATTTTCCTATCGTTGTCAGTGATGAGCTTGAGACTCTCACTAAAACGAGAGAAGTCATGGACGTAATCGAAGCATTGGGGCTTAGCGAGGACATAGAGAGAGTACGGCAGGGACATAAGATTCGAGCTGGAAAGGGCAAAATGCGGGGCCGCAAGTACAAAACTCCGAAGTCTATTCTTTTCGTCGTTGGCGAGGACTTGGGCATTGAGCGAGCCGCACGCAATATCCCTGGAGTTGAGATAGCAGAAGTCCATGCGCTGAATGCAGATTTGCTGGCGCCTGGAACACATGCTGGACGTCTAGTGATATGGACTAAGTCTGCCCTAGAACGTCTGCAAGAAGAGGGGCTTTTCGTCTGAGGTGTATCAAAATGAAAGATCCAAACGAAATTGTCATACGACCTGTAGTGACGGAGGCCAGTCTTGAAGCTGTAGATATGGAAAACAAGCTTACTTTCTTTGTAGACCTTCGCTCTAACAAAAACATGATTCGATGGGCTGTTGAGACACTCTATGAAGTCGTTGTGGAACGTGTAAACACACTGATTACACCGACTGGAGAGAAGAAAGCTTTTGTAAAACTAGCGCCTGAATACAGCGCGGGTGAATTAGCCACCCGGCTGGGGATATTCTAAGTGGTGTTTGATAATGGGTAAGCGTATATTAGTTCAGAGAAAAGGACGCGGTACTTCAAGATGGCGTTCGCCTTCACACAAGAAACTAGCGCCGGCTCGTCATCCCAAATGGGCTCCCGATAAGACCTATCGGGGAGAGATTGTTGCCCTTTTCCACGAACCTGGAAGGGGCGCTCCGCTCGCAGAAGTCCGCTACGAGGATAAGTCCGCTCCTAGTTTCATGGTTGCTCCCGAAGGCGCATATGTGGGGCAAGAAATTGAATGTGGAGTAGATGCTGCTCTTGCCAATGGTAACACCCTGATGCTTCAACACATTCCTGAAGGCACTCCTATCTACAATGTAGAAGGTAAGCCTGGAGACGGTGGCAAGTTTGTCCGTTCATCCGGACTTACAGCTATGATAGTCTCGGCGGATCCTTCCAAGGCGATGGTTAGACTGCCTAGTGGATCACAGAAGGCGTTCAGCCCTCGTTGTCGAGCAACAATCGGTATTGTCGCTGGCGGAGGTCGGAAAGAGAAACCATTCCTCAAAGCCGGTAATGTCTGGCACCACAATCGTGTCAAGGCACGGAAATGGCCGGTTGTTAGAGGCGCTGCAATGAATGCGGTCTCTCACCCACATGGTGGAGGATCACATCAGTCTCCTGGAAGACCTACAACGGTCGGCAGGAATACTCCGCCAGGCCGGAAAGTAGGTAACATCGCTGCTCGAAGAACAGGCCGCAAAAAGAAGACTTGAAGGGAGGCTCATACTCCCCTCCTCATTTTTCTTAGGTTACTACAGAGCTCATTTTACAGTCTAGATTAGATTGCTAGTGTTCCGATTCGGCATAGCCTCTTACTCCCTATTTTATGCCTGAACAATCTCCCAGTAATATCGACATTAATATCCAGAGAGAATGACAGTTGGACAGAGGACTCGTCATGCAACTGATTGCGGTGCACCTACCTGAGCAGATTGTCTTGGACATAGAGGAACTTGTTGAGAATGGTTTCTATCCCAACAGAAGCGAAGCAATCAGAAACGCAATACGAGACCTATTGAAGCGTGAACTTTGGAACGGCAAAGTCATAGCTCATGAGACGAAAAGCGAGGCTGTAAACCAATGAAATCCATAATTGACTCAGCACGCGACCATAGTAGGCGGGAAAAGAGGGATTCCCAAAACCGCGATATGGGGCAAGCCCGAATTCTTGTTGTTGGCTGTGGTGGTGCGGGTAATAATACAGTGAAGCGACTCATGACTATTGGAGTACAGGGCGCTGAATGTGTTGCGGTAAACACCGATCGCCAGCATCTCTCAGTTACAACTGCTCATCGGAAGTTATTGATTGGTGAAAAAATCACCCGCGGACTCGGTGCGGGCGGCTATCCACATGTTGGACAAGCTGCAGCTGAGGAATCATCCCATGAGCTAACTGAATTGCTACGTGATGCTGATTTGGTTTTTATAGCTGCTGGCATGGGTGGTGGAACCGGTACGGGCGCCGCTCCTGTTGTAGCTAAGATTGCCAAGAAGAACGATGCCATTGTTGTCGGCGTAGTTACCATGCCATTCGAGCTAGAGCGCACTCGCATTGACAAGGCGAAATCTGGGTTGGCCCGACTTCAAGAGAACGCTGATACAGTGGTTGTCATAGATAATCAGAAGCTCATGGAACTAGTACCGGACCTTCCATTGGAAGAGGCTTTTGGTGTTGCTGATGAAGTGCTTGCTGGCATGGTAAAAGGCATAACTGAAACAATCACTATGCCAAGCCTCATCAACTTAGACTATGCTGATGTGCGTTCTATCATATGCAATGGAGGCGTAGCCTTGGTTGGATTGGGGGAGGCAAGTGATGAGAACAGGGCGGAAGAAGCCATCAAGAATGCTTTGAACAGCCCACTCCTCGAGGTGGAATGGACAGGGGCAACTGGTGCACTTATCCACATAACTGGTGGACCGGATATGTCGCTTTCTGAAGCAAATAACGTAGGACAAATCGTGTCGAATAAGATGAGTGATTCTGCTAATGTTATCTGGGGTGCACGTGTTGATCCTCGTTTGAGTGGTATATTACGTGTAATGCTCATTTTGACCGGTGTAAAGAGTCCGCAATTACTTCCCCGTTCAAAAGAGTCGAAAACCGAGAA
>WJIL01000111.1 GCA_014730275.1 Candidatus Lokiarchaeota archaeon
TAACAGCACTGAATGTATCTGATGAATCCATCCATAGTGATAGCACAAGGAACCAACATGGCTCTAAGTCTGTTCGTTCTTTCGCTGTGATGTGGGGTGGTCAGGCGGTTTCTCTGTTTGGCAGCAGACTTGTACGATTCGCCGTCATATGGTGGCTAACTCTTGCTACAGGCTCCGCCACCGTCTTGGCAACTGCAACAATAGCGTTCATGCTGCCACAAATCCTAGCGGGACCATTTGCGGGTTCCTATGTTGACCGCTGGAACCGAAAGCGTGTGATGATGGCAGCCGATTCTCTTATTACTGTAGCAGTAGGAGTACTTGCCTTTTTGTTCTACTTAGGCATCCAACAAATCTGGCACATATACCTGATAATGCTGGCAACATCTCTAATGGCATCTTTTCATTGGCCAGCAATGCAGGCCTCAACTACATTGCTCGTGCCTGAAGAGCACTACTCACGGGTGGGAGGACTCAACCAATCATTACAGGGTGCTGTGAACATCATTGCACCTCCAGTTGGTGCAGTACTCTATGCGTTATTCCCGATTGAGAGCATTCTTCTCATCGATATTGTAACTGCGTTCATTGCTGTAGCATCGGTGGGCCTAATCTATATACCCCAACCCGAGGACCAGCCTGATTCCAAGGACCAGTCTCCGTTGAGTGATATGGCTGAAGGAATCCGATTTCTTCGTGGGTGGCCCGGTGCTTTACTGTTGATTGCTTTTGCTATGATTCTGAATCTCATAGCTACTCCAGCATTCTCTTTGCTTCCTCTCCTTGCAACGAATCATTTTGCCGGCGATGCAACAACTCTGGCCATTATGCAGTCAGCAAACGCCTTTGGGATGGTTGCCGGTGGGGCTATTATGGCCATGTGGGGAGGATCCAAGAATAGAACAAGAACTGCCATGAGTGCATTAGTTATTCAAGGAATTGCCCTTTTCCTCATTGGTCTAGTTCCAGGTGGACTTTACGAGCTAGCGGTGATACTTCTCCTCATTGCAGGCCTGACGAGCCCGATATTCAATGGTTCTGTGATAGCGGTTATGCAGGCTACCATACCCCCTAAGATGCAGGGAAGAGTATTTTCGTTGATTCTTAGCGGAGCCAGTGCTATGTCACCCATTGGTCTTGCAGTCGCAGGTCCGGTAGCAGACGCTTTTGGTGTGCCAATCTGGTTTGTTGTTTCTGGGCTCGTTACAGCAATCCTAAGCACAGCAGCTTTCTTTGTTCCCGCAATAATGCATTTGGAGCGAAGAGAAGAAGAAAGCACAGAGATTGAACATGAAACTGAGGAGTTGGACGAGTCTCAAATCACAAATCAAATGCATGAACAGATTTCCACAAACAATGATGTCTCAGACAAGAGTGAAGTGGAAAATGACCTCTAGGAATCTCAAATTCCTAGCTGGATCTGGAAAGCCCAGTTTCAGCAGTTAGTGGGCATTCATTCGGTTAGGATATTCGGATAATGAACTCCGCCATCCGTTGTAACGCCAATTCCACAATCTCTCCACCTTTCTCCATAGTCGCCTTGGTCGATAAGCCGACTACGCCTGAATCTGTGAAGTCCTTCATAGTAAATGCTGAAGACACAGTTGGAGCTTTCTTTCGCATATCAGGCTCAATGTAGCCTGGCACAGGTTTCTTGCCAGGTTCGTCAACTCGCTTCTCAGCCAAGACTCGCTGTCCAAGATACCAAGATACTGATGTCTCCATATCACATGCGTGGAATATCGGCCCTTCAACGATATCAGGTACCTTATCCATAACCTGACTCCACCAGTTCATGCTGTACACCCTTGCTTCTATTTCGTCATGCAGCATATGAAGCGCATTTTGGATGGCGGTCTCGTTTCCACCATGTCCATTCAGCAGAACGATGTTCTCAAATCCATGATGAGCAAGGGACTCGCACACATCGACAATCACACTTGCTAGGGTCGATTTCTTCAGGGTAACGGTGCCTTTGAATCCCATGTGATGCTGAGATTGTCCAAAGGCTATCGTTGGCGTTACGACCAGTTTGATCTCTTCCCAGACGCGTTCAGCCAATCTATAGGCGAACTGAGTTGCAACGAAATGATCGTTGTCAACCGGAAGCGCAGGCCCATGCTGTTCCGTGGATCCGACTGGAACTACAACAGTCGTGCATTCATTCAAGCGCTCTTCTACTTCAGGCCATGTCATTTTCGAGAGCAGATACTTTTTCTCCATAATCCATCCCTTGCTCTCAAGATACAACGGTCCTTGATACATACTTCGGAATATGACCCAGTACCAAGAACAACTGTTTCTCACCGAAATTATATAAGGAAATTATTCGTGTTATAATAAACAACCTGTCTAAACAAAGTACTCGGGAGTTTCGTAAATGCAAGTCGAAAGCACTAGTGGCAAGTTCATACGTACAGAGTCTTTTGAGGTTGAAAACGAGAAGTTTGAAGAAATTCGAATCGATGATAGAAGAATCCTCGCCTCAGGGGAGGAGACCAGACTTGGTCTGTTGATATCGTCCATAGATGGTTCATGGATGAGAAAGTGGCGTCGCTTCGGTGACCAAGTTCTTGGCCTTGGGCTTCTTATCATGTTTTTTGGAAGCTACCTCTCCACAATCAGCCTAGTCGGTATACCTTTCTTTGTGGGTGGCATCTGGATCATCATCGTCGGCATATTCGTAAAGAATAAAGCGATTGTGGTATACTGTAGCGGCCGCAAATTCAAAATCGAGGGTTCAACAGAGTTTATTGAAGACGTCTGGGATGCGATTCTGGGCGCCCAGCAAAGAAGATGATGTCGTATCTCTGCTCATATCAATCAGACCTAGACATAGCCCTAAGCTTCACCAACGGTATATATGATATCAAGTGTATTGGAAAATCATGAATAACTACAAACTCGCTATGACAACCTGTTCTACGAATGAGAGTCACGATCTAGCGAAGACCATTGTCGAATCGAAAAAGGCGGCTTGTGTGAATGTGGTAGAGGATGTATTCAGCATCTATCACTGGCAAGGAGAGATGGAAACTGCAAGGGAATCCATACTCATCATGAAAACAACTGCGAATCTCATCTCAGATTTGCAATCCATTGTGGAGCAAGCTCATTCCTATGATGTCCCTGAATTCGTGGTTTTGCCAATCGAGCAAGGAGCCGATAGATATTTGAAGTGGATATCTGATGTTGTGAAATAGAATTACTGAAGAACAGTTGTTGGAATCAATCCGCATATCATAATACGTAATCTACCCAGTTTTCGTCCGCATTTCAATTTATCAAAACAGCATCCTTATTAGGTGGTTCTTCTTCACTATAGTGAATAGGGACCAGAAGAGATGAATCGCCTTGCCACGACGACGTAAAACGAGAACTTGGTTAATGCCGCAGGAAGTAGAGGTGTGGTATATTATTCCTGCTGTACGTAGAGAACTCACGCGGATAATGATAGACAATGACATAGCCCAGAAGAATATAGCTGATATGCTAGGCGTGACTGAACCCGCTGTGACGCAGTACAAACTTGAAAAATCCAAGAGGTCGCGAGGCGATCAGGTCGAGATACCCCCCAATGTCCGAGCTGAGATTGAAACATCAGCGGATAGAATACACAAGGCTTGGTTGGAGAAGGAAGAGGATGAGCACGTATATGAACTCATGACTCGAGAAATCAACCGCATCATCGACATCATGCGAGATGAGGGTATCATCTGTGAGATTCACAGAGAGCATTGCGAAAATGTAGCTGAAGACTGCAAAGCTTGCAAGTAGACACATCTTTGTAGATATTTTGAATGGCACTAACACAAGGAAAGCCTATATCAGGAAGAAGGAATAAGGCATCAATAGCCCTCTGGAAGGTGTTAGGTTATGACAGGAAGTATCAATGAAAGCAGAGATGGGTCTATCGTGACCCTTACGATTTCAAGACCAGACAAGCTTAATTCTGTAACGCGGCCTATGTTGGATGATTTCAGCAAGAAAGTTGAACGTTACACAAATGATCCGGAAGTCACCGCAGTAGTATTTACTGGCGAAGGTGACAGGGCTTTTTCTGCTGGTTTTGATATGGACACCGTCAAAGGTCTCAAGGGGCAAGAAAAGGAAGATTTCTTCAAAGCGCTGGAGGATGTTGTGCGAGTTATCAGGACAGCCAAGAGCTGTATCACACTAGCTGCTGTGAATGGATATGCCGTTGGTTTCGGATCCATAGTTGCGATTGCCTGTGATTTCAGGTTTTTCTCTGAAGATGCAAAGCTCCGTCTTCCGGAGGTCCAACTGAGCATATTTCCGGGTGCGGGTGCAGCATCAAATCTACTACATCTTGTTGGTCCATCTCATGCAAAGGATATCTTGCTAACTGGGCGTTCAATCCCGGCAAGGGAGGCAAAATCGATGGGGTTGGCAAATCGCATCTATCCCAAGGAGCAACTCATGACACAGGCCAAAGAATTTCTGAAGGATCTTCTGGAAAAGGACTGCCGGATTCTCCTGAACACAAAAAACCTAGTTGATGCAATGACTGGAAAAGACTATGGCGACGCCGCTGAACTTGAAGCTGCATATCTTGAAGAATGGCTTCTCAGTGAAATGGAAGAGGACTGTGAGTGATCTCATTCTTCATCTTTCTATATGAGCACACATTAGAAGCACAAAAATAAATGCAGAAGTGGTTTCTAGTTAACGGATACTCATGTGTGATACTGTAGTAGTCTTGCCAGATGCTTCAGCGGATTCAATAGTCTTTTTCGGCAAAAATTCAGACAGGCCCCCAAATGAGGCCCAAGTTGTCGAATATGTACCTCGGAAAACCCACCGTAACAAGGAAGTCAAATGCACTTACATGAGTATACCCCAAGTTGAAGAAACCTTTGCCATGTACATCTCTAGACCATTCTGGATGTGGGGAGCTGAGATGGGGGCCAATGAGAAGTGCGTAGTGATAGGAAATGAGGCGGTGTTTTCAAAACAAGAGGCCCTAGAAACTGGACTGCTCGGAATGGATCTTCTACGACTCGGGCTTGAGAGAGGAAGAACAGCAGAAGAAGCCCTTAACATCATGGTGGAACTTCTGCAAAAACACGGACAAGGCGGAGCGTGTGCAAGAGATGGGGCGCTATCATATCA
>WJIL01000112.1 GCA_014730275.1 Candidatus Lokiarchaeota archaeon
GTACCTGCCGTCATGCTTGAAGTCCTGTTCTTGATTCAGGGCACGATGGGTCCGTTCGGTTTCAGAAGGCGTGGTCAGTTCGACAAGGAGACCTTCGAAATCGCTCCCACCGATCTGTGCGCCTGAGTCATCAGCTGTTGTCGTCATCATCAGGTCACGCCAGTTGGCCACAACACCGGTCAAGACGTAGTTGAGCTCGGCAAGGGTGTTCCGGTAGGAATCGGGGGTGACCATGTCTAGCATGGTGAACAATCCAGCACCAACACGGAACGTGTATTCTCCGTATTGTCCGGTTGCGTCCTTCGAGTAGGTCCGGTATGGATAGACCTTCGAGAGGTCGGTCGCGAAATAGGTCGTGCCCGGCTCGACCCCGGTGAAACTGTTCAGGGTGAAGCTGTTCCTGTGTACGTCCCATGCAGAAACAACGACATCCTTGCCGGTAACAGCATACACACCAGCACCGTAGGTGGGTAGGCCGCCGTACTGTGCCTGGATGCGCCTGAAGTTGTCAGGCCTGTGCCTGTTTTCCCAGTCGAAGATGTTGTCGAGGTCCATGATGTAGAGCTTCTGGTTTGCCTTGTTCAGGGCATTGTCACTAATCCTTATCTTGTGGTTTCCTCGCAGGAGCTCATCACGAACAGTCATGTAGCAGAGGTAGTTGGCCTGTTCAGTGCCAAGGGTTGGATCGTTGATATCACCAAGATGATGCACGTAGAGCCTGTTATTGCCGTGATAGAGGGCCTTCGAGCGACCAAGGCCAGTGAATCCGTTCCTGAACTGGTCCACTGCAACCCGTTCGAACAGAGGTTCACCGTCCATCGAGATGTCCATGGTTTGGTACTGCAAACTGGTACCGTCTACGTTGTCGATAGCAAAGGCGAAGACAAAGGTATGGCTTCCATCCGAGGTTTCCTTGAACCCTTCGAGCTCCACCCAGTCGTCATCTCCGTTGAGGCTGAGTTGATAGGTTTCATTGGTCTGACCAGCTTCGAAACCGGGGCTTGCCTGATAGGTGACCAGAGGCTGAGTGCCCACATCGTTGCTCCAATCAGAGACGTAGGCTTCGCTCATGCGTTGGGTTCCCGGTGCTGAGATCTCTGCAGAATACAGGTAATCGTCGGTATAGACCTCTTGGCCACCGAGCCATACCTTCTCGAAAGGTAGCACGCCGGCTGAAACGATCTGATTGCCGTCCTTGAGCCAGTTCTGTATGGCTGGGACGCCTGTATCGTCTGGCTGGAGAATCTGTATGGGTACCGTTTCCTCCAGCATCACGAGGACGCCGGGCTTGCGGGTATAGACAAGGTCGATGAGGTCGTTTGCTGAGACGACTGTGATATCGTTCTGGTCGCTCAGGCGGAGACCGTTGACCACGTAGTCAAGCGGGAGCTCGTCACCATAGATGTAGACCGGTGTGGTATCATAGGTGCGGTCAGGAATGTCGGAATAAATCTGTGTCTCCCTGCGCTCGTACTGCGTGTACTCGATGTGTGTGGAGTTGTCTGTTGTGTTGAACGCTACCGCTGCAATCCACGTGCAAGGTAGCTGGTCCTTGGGATTGTTGTGGAAATAAGAATCGAGGTAGTTCATGCGGTTTGCTGTGAGCGTCTCGACTGATACATCCGTTCCCGTCTCGAAGCTGACCCCCACCTTCTGCCAGCCAGTGAGTGCACCCTTCTCAGCGTCATGTGACCGTATCCAGAGGTCGCGGTTTTCGATGCGGTGCTTGTCCACGGTAAGGGAAGCATCATCGCTTATGGTAAGCCATAGCCTTGGTTCGGCATCCTGCACCGGGATGATAAGTTCTGCAGGTTCGTCTGTCACGGTCAGCTGTTTTGAGAGGGTGATGTCCACGGTGCCGTCTGTTGAGAGGGTTGTTGTTCCGGTGGCGAACTGGTCACCTGCCTCCACTTCGATCCTGAACTTGTCACCAGCTTCAACATCGGTGAGGTACAGCTGAATCCTGTCGAGCTTGGTGTCCTGTAGGGGTAGCTGCTGGGTTATCTGTGCGGTGCCGACTTGCAGACTGGTTGCCATCGCGTCAAGGGCACCGGTCTCGGTCCATGCGGTCTGTGCAGGTGTGAAGTACCGCCACTCTGCAACCTCATACGGTGGGTAGGCCCAGTCGTCAGCAAGCCTGCCTGTGCGGGCTAATTCCCAGGCCACGGACTGCAGGCTCAGGTCCTTTATCGATTGGTCAAGGGTCGAGTTATGCAGGAAGTCGTTGAGCCAGCCGGGGCTCACGGTCTCGGTTATATCAAGATCGATGTCCGTGTCCCATGCTGCTTCAAGCGGGTTGAGGTCGGTGAGAAGGCCCGGGTCAACAGCATACAGACTACGGTAAGCTTGCAGCCAGGTTGTTATAGAGGAGAAATCGATATCTGAGAGGAGGGGGCCGGGGTCGAGTTCCAGCAGATTCCTAATGTCTCTGGCTATCGCCAGAATATGCAAGCTCAAACGCCAGACCTTCTCTTCAATGGTCAGCATACCTTCAGTTCTACGGATAGCGTTCACCTTCTGTGCTGTTTCTCCTATCCGATGGAAATAAGAAATCAGGGCATCCAATGTTTCCTCAGAAAAGAGAGAGGTGAGAATATCCATCCGACGTTTTAGTGCACTCTTAGTTACCTTCTCGGCATTTCTTCTGTTTCCTTCACTGGCTCCATACGCCCGCCATAACATAGGATTCTTGTGTAACTCGATTGTGTAATGAATAAGTCCCTCTATTATGTCAACTCTCCGAATACTCCCATATGATGACTGATATATACCAATTCCATCCTTTGTGTTGGTCGTCATACTCATAATGAGAAATTGAAGTTTGCGACGTTGATTCAATATCTGCTTAGGGATAGAAGTAGTAGTCAATCTATCTCTCTTAGTATATATATTAGCTAAATCACTTCTGTGTTTATTGAGTATAGCAACATCATACAACCCTTTCACATACTTGTCATCTGAATCCTTTACCAAGACAATGATATCTGCATCGCTTGCTCGAATGGGGTCCTGTATCGATTTTCCTTCGGGGCCTTGAAGAAATAGTGCAGTCAGCAAATTACCATCCTTGTCCACCCATCTGTCATTGTATCTGGCTTTCTTGTCGACTATGCCCTTCGCTTTCAGTGTCTGAAATAGTACCCGTCTTGATGAAAGTAGGGCAGATAATGTTCCTTTGTAGTTGGTGGCTCTCTTGATTGTACTTTCGGTACCTCCGCTTTGGACGGGAATTTCTCTTACATGCGTTGGCATATTAGCAATGTACAGTATCATCCGGCGACCAAGTACACTTGTTAGGCCGTGAGAAATCCTTCCTATATCCCCAATCAGCCCATTCTTTGCACTATTGAAAGACTTTCCACCAACGGCAGATTCCTTGAACATCGGAAATTTCGCCCTTCCACCATATATATTGGATAGGACCAATTCCAATTGTGCCTTCAATTCAGCTGCAGTTCCTTCAACTACTTGAGGAATCCGTGCATTTTCTAGGTAAGCCACTTCAACCTCTCTATAATATTGCTCTTTCAAACCGCCTTCATCATTGAATTCAGGTTTCCCCAAGAGCATACTGTATATTTCATTATCTCCGGTATTTAGTAATGTATCTAGATTATCGTAATTGTTTTCTAGAATAGAATTTACCCTTTGTCCAAAGGCCAATTGATTTTCGAAATACGCCAATAAGGGTTCGACATTCTTCGCTAGTGCGTTATGACATGCTCGCTTTACTTTGTTCGAGACTCCGGGAAGATCCAAAGTGTCATAGAGAAGCCTCTTATAGCTATTAATCCTAATCAACGCCTCCATTTCTGTTCCGAATATTGGGGTGTGACCTCTTAGCACATCCTGTAGTCTACCGAAAGTCACGATGTTCTTTGATTCATCATCTATGCCATTTTCGGTTATCAGCAAATATATTTCGTATTTTGTATCAATTTGTGTCAATTCTCTACCATCATCATATTGGAATCTATTCAATGTGGCATCTTCTGTCTTTCGTATGATTAGTTTTGCATTCATAGTTCTAAGTGCCAGTTCATATTCCCGCGAAGTTATTCTACTAGAGTCTACCTCAGCCTCACCAAGACGTGTACCTTTCGCGAATTTTTTGCCATGTGGATGTCCTACAATATGCCTAGCGGGGATATCTCTAACTCCTACAGTCACAACATCGCCTTCTTCTTTGGTTTTAAGGGAATACGCGTCCATAATCTCTGGAATTAGTCCTTCTATGAATTCAGAAAAGGTGGGAGAAAATCGCCAGTCTCTCGTACACTTCCTATGGAAAGGGTTTGTTCGTTTATGTCGCCCACTATAATAATCGTGGTCATCCTTCTGTGCATCAGTCCATGCTTTCCAATTCTTATCGCCCCCGTCCGGGTTTATGGTCCATTCTGGCTCATTCTTTGGCAAGAAATCGAGGCGTTTCTTGATACTATTGATGAAGCTTTGGTATAGCGAACCCTCTAGACTTCCCCACCGCCATTCTTTGTTACTCTGTGTATTGATATTTAATATGTCAAGTTCAATCTGATAATCTCTGAGCGCCCCACCTAGAACACGCTCGAATGCACTGGTATCTTCCAGTATCTCTTTGTCCATTTTCATTTCAGGACCGTTGAATTCTTTCACAATGCTGGAAAATCTCCGGATACCATCTCCGCCTTCAGATACTCGTTTGTGGTATTTCTTCCTATCAACATGAACCACCCAAACATATCTGTCGCCAATTTTCTTTCTTTTTGGTTTCACTAGTAGACCTGTTTCATCTTTGTCAAATGCAGTATATGCTTCATCCAAGCCAGAATACACACCAATGCCTGATGCTACAGTTTCATCAGTGGCAAACACATCAAGTAAGCTTACCCGACCATTCGTATCTATATCCAGTTTTAGTGTTAGCGGATTTAAGCACTGAAACTCATTTCCCAATACAATAGTCTGAATAGACTTGGTGTCTCTTCCAATTATCCTGTCCGAGCTGTCCGATTTGCCATCTGACAGGTATACATATGGCTTGACTTGTCCCTCCTCTCCTTCGGGGGCCTTTTTTGATTCAAAGGCGCTCAGGGTAAGATAGTATTGTCCTGCACCATCGTCTGTCAGTAAATCTTCAATATCGAAATTGGATGCTTGGACCAAGACGAAGTGAAACATCTGGGCCACATTCTCATCCGAAATCTTGTCCCATTTATCTGAATCTGGATTTTGTTTCTTATAGTTCACAAATACCTTTCTATAGATGAAAGTCATTACTTCAGCAAGACCCATGACATTATCTCCCAGTTCCATTCTGAAGGAATTGACAAGACCTAGTTCTGAATCTATGTTGCATGCAACAAAATCTAACAAGGCAAGTGTTTCAATCGTGTTGAAATTAATTTCATTCCAAGAGATATCTACATTCTGATATTCATCCACTGGAATTGCCTTCCCTGCGAATCTACTCTCCAC
>WJIL01000113.1 GCA_014730275.1 Candidatus Lokiarchaeota archaeon
GAGCAGTAGTCGTAATTGATCCACACAGTGAATATATTGGAATGCGAAACGAATTGGATGATAAGCTGGTTGCATTCTCTGTTGAGGCTGATCCGGACAGGAGAATTCTCCCGTTGAGATTCAGATACAACAGCTTCTCTGCTGATGATTTCATGTCCATTCTCCGTGTCCGTTCCAATGCAACACTGCAGCGAAAACTGTTCAGAGAAGCCTTCAAGTTGCTGGAGGATAAGGAATGGGGCTACGAAGATCTTGAAAATGCATTGGTGAAAGCAGACGGTGGCGAAGATTCTGACCAGTTACAGGGACTGCAAAGCCTCATGGCAGAAGCGACTGAGTTTGCAATCCTTGACAAGACCCAAGAAGTGCCCTTGGCCGGGGGAGATGGCCCGGGAATTGTCAACGAAGGACGCATGACCGTACTCTCGCTGGCAGGACTTGATACCGATGTTCAACAAGCTGTTGTGCGGCGAGTATCTCAGAAGATTCTACGCGGAGCGGTTGCCTGGCGGCGGAATCATGAAAATGAAGAATCGATTCCATGTCCTGTGCTGCTTGTTGTAGAGGAGTCTCACAACTTCGTACCATCGGATGATAGGGCTACATCCAAACGTATCCTCAGACGAATCGCTTCTGAAGGACGGAAATTCGGTGTTGGTTTGTGCGTCGTCTCACAGCGGCCTGGAAAAATCGATTCCAATGTGTTATCACAGTGTAACAGCATGATTGTGTTGCGAGTCGTCAATCCAAGAGACCAGAGCAACATCGAGAATTCAGCAGAAGCCATGAGTAGAGAGCTCATGGAAGAGCTACCCAGTCTCAATGTGGGAGAAGCCGTTATTTTTGGCCCCGCCGTGAACCTTCCAGCATTGGTGAAGGTTGACAAATACCAGGGGAAACTAGGCGGTGAGGATATCGATGTTGTTGATGCCTGGCAGAATCCTCAGTCGAGCAATACCAAACCACGGAATCGCAGACATGATGACGATGGAGCATTCGAACGGAGGGATTGGAGTTGACAGATACAATTCGGATTGGACAGATGTCTGATTTGCATTTGGGACACAGGCAGTACGGAAAATATGATAGAGCCGTTGATTTCTTCGATGCGGCTGCCGATGCTGCTGACATTCTGGCAGAACAGGATCCAGATCTCGTAGTGGTGCCTGGTGATCTTTTCCACAGGTCGCGCCCGTACCCTGTCGATCAGAGACATTCAATACGCGTGTTTGATAGACTCAGACAAAAGGACATTCCTGTTTTCGCCACTCGTGGAAACCACGACGCGTCCTATGCATGGAGCAAACGACAAGGCGGAAACGAGCTTCACGTACTTGAAGACCTGGGTCTGCTCACATACCTGGAGGATCAATTCGAAGAGGTCTCGCTAGATAACGGTTCATCGGTGAGGGTCTGGGGCCTCGGCTATTACGGAAATGATACAGGTGCTAAACTCAAGGATTTGGTGGAAGAGAACGAGGATGCATTGGAGAAGGACGATATGCCGAATATCCTGCTCATGCATGCATACTTGGATAACATGATTCCTTCCGCCAGGTTGAGTGAATATACTCTTGATGTTCTTGGCTTCGACTATGTCGCCATAGGTCACTATCATGGCTGGTGGGTGAACGGTTCAGAAACAATGTGCTGTTCAGGATCTACCGAGCACGTTTCTGCTGCAGAGTGGGACAACCCAGAGCGGTCGGTTGCGATTGCCAGCTTGACCAAGAAGAACGCATCGTGGGAGACATCGATTGAGCGCTTCAACTATCCGGTTAGACCCAAGAAACGAAAGAAACTGGAATTGGGTACAGTAACAATCACAGAAGCATCTAAAGCTGTTTCTGAAGCGTTGCAGGAGCTGGATGAAGAAGATGCCATTATCCGCGTCGATGTGACCGGGAAGCTGAGTGATACCCACGAGTCTCTTGATATCCGGAGTCTCACTCAGGAGGCCGAGAAAGCCTTCCACGTTACGATTGAACCACAGATGGACTATGCGGGTCTTCCGGTCCGAGAGGATGTGTCTGATACGGAGCTGATGGAGGAGGTCTTTGTGCAGCGACTGGACGTGACAGAAGAGAATGCTGGGAAATGGGTGTCCCTGGCGAACAACATGAAAGACATCCTAACTGAATCCCTCGATGACAAAGCTGAATCGACATTGCTTGAGATGCTCTACGACTTTGCTGATGATGAAGAGATTCAAGAAGAACTAGGTGATGTGGAATGAAACTGCAATGTCTCAGAATGAAGAACGTCAAGTGCTTCGATGATGGCGAGGTTAACCTCGCAACTGGAAAAAACGTCATAGTCGGAAGAAACGGATCTGGGAAAAGTACCATACTGCAATCAATCCTCTATTCGTTGTACAGTGATTTTCAGCAGGGGAATCTGGACGAGTTCATTCGTCTGGGAAAGAACGCTGCTGAGTTTGAGCTTGATTTTGAACACAATGGCCAGGAATATACCGCACAACGGATAATCCGGGCGTCAGGCACGAATGAGGCGTACTTGATTACTCGCCCCCAAGATGATACAATTGCCGAGAAGCAGACATTCGTTACGGACGAAATCGCTGATATTCTAGATATCAAGAAAGAAGTATTCCGGGACGTTATCCTGGTCAGTCAGGGAGAGATTGCCGAAATCATCGGCATGAGAGATTCTGAGAGAAAAGACCTATTCGATAAACTGCTAGGTCTTCAGGAATTCGACAATGCTTGGAGCACTTGCAGGCGAATCCAGTCACATCTGGAGACAGAAATCGACCAATCGAAGGAAATCATCAAAGCTTACGAAGAACCCGCATCAAAACTTGAAGAGAGGAAGACGGAACTTGAAAGCAAGAAGGAGAAGCTTAGCGCCCTGCAAGATGAGCTCGAGACCAATAAAGAGGAATTGAAAGACGTTCAGGAGGCGTGCACTGAGCTAGATGCCTTGAAGAAAGAACTTGAAAGGCTGACTACCCAGACCGGCCAGCGTCAGGAAGCCATTGATCGCGAAGAAGAAGCAATAACTTCCAATCTTGAAGAAGCAGAGGAGCATTGTGAGAGTATCTCATTCGCTCTTCCAGAGACTGTTGATTTATCCAATGTTGGTCAGCTTGAAGAGGAAGCTCGGGAAACCTACGAGTCGATGAAAGAGGAGCTTGCATGCATAAGGGAAGAATACGAAGGCTGGTTAAAGAAGAAAGAGCAGCTCAAAGCCAAAAGGGATTCTAAAACCAGCTTGCTGAAGTCTATAGACAAACTGGAAGAAAGTGAGGAAGAGAAGTCTGGTAGGATTCTGGACATTGAACCCGAACTAGAGAAAATACCCGTGGAAGAATGGGAGCAAGAATTGGGCAGAATAATTGACGAAGCTGTGAGTCAAAAAGATGATGTTGAAACTGAACTCGATACTGTTGATAGTTTGCAGTCTGAACTTCAACAAGTGAACGAAAATATCTCCGGAATCAAAGAGAGCATCGAAGACTTGGAAGACGACCTTTCCACAAACAACGAAGAAGCAACAAAAGCGGTTGGCGAAGATTGGCACCAACTGGCAGAGATCGACTTGAGAGGCATCTCTCCCAAGTTCAGAAGCATCGAGTCTAGCATAGAAGAAACGAGCGAAGAACTGGA
>WJIL01000114.1 GCA_014730275.1 Candidatus Lokiarchaeota archaeon
ATATGTTGAAGATATGGGGGTTGCCTGTAAAGTCGTCTGTGATTACCCCAAGAACAAGGAACGAGGAAAACCCACCATTATGGGGACCATTCTACTTGCAGATTCTCAAACGGGTGAGCTTAAGGCAATCATGGATGGAACCAGCTTGACAGCTCTCAGAACCGGTGCCTTGGGCGCAGTTGCTGCGAAGTACTTGGCACGTGAAGATGCAGAAACAGTGGGTGTAATCGGTTGTGGTGTTCAGGGTCGAAAACAGCTGGACGGCTTGGCGAAGGTTCGAGATTTGACTGCCGTCAAAGTTTTCGATTTGAATAGCGATGTGATGAGCCAGTTCATTGAAGACATGTCGTATCTGGAAGCTGAGATAGTAGAATCCGATGCAACTGAAGCTCAAGTAGCTGATATTGTGGTAGCTGCTACCCCCTCGAAAACACCAGTTATCAATGGTGAGATAGTCAATCCTGGCACTCATGTTACCTCGATAGGAGCTCACACACCAGATGCGAGAGAGGTAGATGATGATTTCATCGATGTATCCAAAATTGTTATCGATTCACCAGATGCCAAGAAATCGGGTGATATCAAAGCCTATCATGGCGAACTGATTGAAATCAAAGAGGTACTCACGGGCACAAAGGTGAGAACATCTCGTGAGGATATCACGTTTTTCAAATCTGTTGGAACGGCGCTGCAAGACATTGCCGTCGCCAGCTTAGCCTATGAGAAGGCTTTGGAAAAGGAACGTGGGATGAAAACCGCTATCTAATTGATGGTTTGCATGTTTCAAGACCTCGGAAATTAAAAATATCACGGGGAGTATTTTTTGATTCCGTTAGATCTCACAGCATTTGTCTTTTTAGCCATTTATCATGCAAGAATCGGCCATAACGATATAAGGGGAGTTTTGCGCGTCCTTTATATTGGGTCAATTCAAAATGAAATTAGGGCATAAATTGAGTATTGAAAAAATCAAGAAGAAACTGTTGAAATCGGATGATAATCTCAAAAATTCTGAGATTCAAGACCCCATAGAGCTGGCACTGCATGGTAAGAAGTTCACAGAAATCAGTTTGGAAGATATCGAGAGGGTCAGCGAGAATGAACAATCCAAGTACACCGAGAATTCTTCTTGACACTTCTTTTCTGTTGCCAACCTTGGGCTTTGATGTTAGTAGTCAATCAGTATATGCTGCACCGGAGACGATTGCCCATTCTAACATAGAGCCTCATTACTGTGATATGAATCTCTTGGAAGCCTCGTGGCAAGCTGTGAGAGCCTTAAAACGAAATGAATTTGATAGGAATACATTCAGAGATGGTCTTCAATCAATTGAAAACGGCGAAAGATATCATGAAATAGAGACAACTGCAAAGGCCTATGAAATCGTAATAGACCTGTATTCTCTGGTCATGTAGATATGATAGACAATCTTCTTTATTCAATCGCGGTTTTATCTAATCTCCACTTTTTAACGCTGGATTCCCCATTCGTCGACTTTCTTCGAAAGAACGGACTCCATGAAATCATTATTACAGTAGACGAGCTTCATTCTAATTTGACAGGATGAAAGAGCAGTTGAGTTTAATGCGAGCATTGGGGAGGATTCCTAGTAGGTTCTGTAATATACCATGATAACAGAAACCCTGATTTCAATTGCTAGGAAATCTGGGTCGAATCTGATTGATGAAAAGCCCTACGAGGGGAGAGAAACTAGAGCAAAAACTCAAACTACTCTATTATCTATTAATCTAGCTCGAAATGAATCTTCGATGGTAATTGTCACAATTCTATAGTCTCTATGTTTCTTTGCTGCTGGACAAAACACTGTATTAATCATGTGTGATTGCCTGTTGTTTCAAGTTTCGGGGAGTATACTTCTTTGTTGACTATACTTTCTCCATTTGTCTAGCACAAATCCTTAAATTCATACGTATATACGTATATACGTATGGCTAAACGAAGGAAAGTAACTTTGAGTCTGGACAAGGACATAGTTGCAAAGATAAGAGATGAATTACCCACTAATAGAAGCCTAAGTAGTGTCGTCGAGGAGTCCTTGGAGAGTATGTCATCAACTATGTATCTAGAACACCTAGGTTCTGTTCTAGACATTGATGCGAAAATTATGTCGCAAGAAGATATTATTAGCATGAGACAGAAAGGCGCGAAGGCGGAAATGCTTATTCGGGAGTTAAGAGATGAAGCATAGATGACTAAGAGCGTTTACCTTGATACGAGTGCACTTGTAAAGAGGTTTCTCGAAGAAGAAGGCACACAAATCGTAGACTCGCTTTTTGATCGGTGTTATGATGAAGAACTGAGACTGGTTCTCTCCCAGTTCAATTTGGGCGAAGCTGCAGTGGTCTTTAACAAGTATGAGAACCGAGATATCATACCCCATGCAGAGGAATCATTCCAGGTACTTTACAATGAATTACGCCTGCTTAGCAAACTCGGTTCAGCCCGCATAGTTCCATTACTGGGTAAGACAATCAATGATAGCATCCCATTGATTTTCAAATATGATTTGTATATTGCTGACGCCATTCAGATTAAGACTTGCGTGCAACAAGAATGCAGTTGCTTTGCTACATTCGATAGGAAACTGCAGAATGTAGCTGAAGCCGAAGGCCTTAACCTCTTGGAATGAAAACGGAATAGAACCCCTCAGTTCATTTCTTTGGCATATTGAAGTGAGTCTTTATTCAGGGAGAACCTGTTGTTGCCCCTCAAACCCCTCATCAAATCGACATGAAACAGGTATTCATTTCAATCCCGATGTACAATTTATTGAACGCGGTGTTCAAAACGTAGAGTCTTATTTGTAATTGCAGTACTATTCGTAGGTGTTGAGCTTGAAACACTATGAAACAGGTTTGGGAAAAGCCGTTGTTGCATCCGTAATTGTGGGAGTAGTTGTTATCGCTGGTTTCCTTGCTGTAAGCTACCTACTACCTGGTGGTGAAACACCTCCGAATGGGCCTACAGGTCCTGACGGCGGTTTTGGTACAAGGGCTGCAGAGTATCTCAACAGCCGCCGCGATGATGTTGCATTCTACTGGATGTGCAACTCTTCTTTTGTAAATGAGCGTCTCACTCAATACTATCAAGAGACTGAACCAGATGCTTTCGTTGACGGTGTTCGGATGATCAAGAATCAAGAAGTCGGGACAATCGAAGTCTTATTTGCACCATACAGCGCTAACCTGACAGGAACTGGTCAAGTCTCACTCGATGATTGGGCAAGTATGAGCGGATCGCTTGTGGACGATGCAATTGGTCAAATGTCTGATGCTGAAAGTCACCCTGACCATTTCCCCTCAACATGGCCGATAGACTTCTACGTTAGTATTTTCTTCGATGATAACACGTTCTTCTATATCGGGTACACTGAAGCGGATCAGATGGTCTTCTTGCAGAACGGAACATGGAGCGGCCAATTCACTGAATATGGCCATCCAGAGACTACAGGATATGCTGATACTGGATATTGGTTGGACGCCAACGGACTGATGACTGCTGCAATAGATGAATTCTATGAAGTAATTACTGAGAACGTTGCGTATCCAGAGTAAAGGATTAATGAGAAGAGAGCCCTTTATGTCCGGGTTCTCTTCTCATCCCAGAAATAGGGTGACTCCAATGGCGATTGAAGCAGAGGAACAAGAGCTTGTCAGTAAGATGCTGAAGGGTAGAACCATGCGGGTCTACTCGCTTTTGTTGACCAATGACAAACTGGGTGTCCGTGAGATTCAGAGAACCTTAGGATTTTCCAGTCCGAGTCTCGCGTTACACCACCTGACCAAGTTATGTGACTTGGATCTCGTTGACAAGAACGAGCATGGCGAGTACTTTGCAACGGAGATTGTCAAAGTAGGTTCTTTATCTCTCTTTGTGAGAATTGGGAAAGCTTTGTTGCCACGGTTTGTTTTCCTTGCAACTCTATTCGTGGGTGCACTCATCGCTTACAGCATGTTATTCATACAGTGGCCATTGACTGGGGGAGATGTCATGTTCATTGGCGTTTGCGTTGTTGCATTGATTGTTGTGATGTACGAAAGCCGAAGAATTTGGCTTTTGGCTCCTTTCTAGTCAATCTTGACGATTGCTTAATTGTGTGGATTATCATCTGTTTGACCTTCGTACTCGTCAAGTATTTCAAATTCATTGCAACTCTATTCGCGGATGCACTCATCACTTACAGTGTGTTATTCATACAGTGGCCATTGAATAGAGGAGCCAAGAAGACGGGCCGAAAAAGGCTATTCTTCTTGTTCTGACTTGTCGATGATTGGAATAAGCCCCTTCCTCTGTAGAGGTGCTGAGATTCTATTCCTCGCCTTTTCATTCTCTTCCTTGATTCTGTCGATACCAATCTCCTCAAGGCTCTGATTCAGCTCTTTCATTGTTCTTGCAAAGATAAGTCCCTCAGCAGCGGAGATCTCCTTCCATAGGAATCTCTCGGTGCTGATTCCTGCTCCTTCAAGCACCCTCTGGTAGCGTTGGAACCTCTCATACGCGATGATATTTCCGCTGATGTAGTGACAATCTGTGGGTCTGTGGCATGCACCCACCATGACTGCCCCAGCGCCAAGTCTGAAGGCCTCTGCTACAAAATCCGTGTCCACCCTGCCGGAGCACATCACTCTGATGATTCGTGAATTCGGGGGATAGGTGAACCTGCTTGTTCCTGCAAGGTCAGACCCTCCGTAACAGCACCAATTGCAGGCAAAGACCAGAATCTTCTCTTCGGGCTTGTCCTCCAGTGCCGCTCTGATTTGTGAGAAAATCATGGAATCGGTGAAGTGCATTTGGTCAATGGCATCGTGGAGACAAGACGCAACACATGTACCGCAACCATGACAATTGGCTACGTTGATGACCGCAGCCTTACCGTCTTCTGCTGTGATGGCGAAGTAGGGGCATTTATCGACACAGATGCCACAATCATGCTCGAGATTCTTGCATCTCTCTGGGTTAACAACTGCAACAATGGGTTCAATTTCGACAGTGTCTTTCGACAGAATGGTTGCAGCACGCGACGCTGCACCGCTACCAGCTGATACTGAGTATGGTATATCTTTGAGACCCTGACAGGCACCGGACAGGGTAATTCCGTCCACAGGTGTATCAAGGGGCTTGAGCTTCGGATGTGCTTCCATGAAGAATCCGTCAGCGCTTCTGGTGATATGGAGTTTCGCGCCAAGATCTGCAGTCCCAAAGCTTGGCTCACCAGCAGTTGCTAGGACTAGCAGGTCGACCTCAACTTGCACCTCCCTTCCCAGTAATATGTCTTCAGAACGAACAATGAGATTTTTGGTTTCCGGATCCTCGATGACCTCATATGGTCTACCCTTTATGAAGGTGAAGCCGGCATCTCTCCCTCTTGTATAAAATTCCTCATATCCCTTCCCAGACGTCCTGATGTCGATATACCATATGAATATCTCAGTGTCGGGCTCATGTTCCTTAATCAAGATAGAATTCTTCAAAGTATACATGCAGCAAACGTTGGAGCAATACTCGTATTTATTGACATCTCGAGATCCCACACATTGGATGAAACCCACACGACGAGGATGTTTACCATCAGATCTGCGAATTACTTCGCCTCCTGTGGGTCCCCCCGCACAAATGAGTCGCTCTATTTCAAGGGCGGTTAAGACATTCTCGAATTTCCCGTAACCATAATACCCTTCTTGCGCCGCTTCAGATTCTCCACCTCTGACAGGCTCATACATGGAGTGATAGCCTGTAGCCACGGTGATAGTTCCCACCTCAACTTCGATTTCTTCAGCTTGCTGCTCGAGGTCGATGGCTTGCCGTTCGCCGCAGGCATCAACACATTTGTAACACTCGATGCAGTGATCACGGTTTATCGTGTACACGAGTGGAACTGCTTGGGGGAAGGGTACAGAAATGGCCTTTCGTGTTCCGAGGTTCTGTTCCCATGCATTGGGGTACTCGATTGGGCAGACCTCAGAGCACTCACCACAGCCGGTGCAGTTATCTTGGATGACGTACCGCGGATTCTTTCGAATTTTGACCTTGAAGTTGCCAACGTATCCGTCTACCTCTATAATATCAGCAAACGAGATGATTTCGATGTTGGAGTGTCGTCCCGCCTCGACCATCTTCGGCCCCTCGATGCAGATTGAACAGTCTAGTGTGGGGAAGGTCTTGTCGAGCTGAGCCATGTGACCACCAATGCTCTCGTCACGTTCGACTAGATATGTCTTGTACCCCATATTGGCAAGGTCAAGAGCGGCATGGATTCCGGAAACTCCCCCTCCGATTACCATGGCCTTATCTGTAACAGGCACTTCAAATTTCTGCAGAGGCACGGTAAGTGCAGCCTTGACAACTGCCATTTTTATGATTTCTTTCGCTTTTTGCAGAGAGGCCTCGGTCTCCTCGTGACACCATGAGCAGTGTTCTCTGATATTGGCCATAATGAAATTGAACGCGTTCATTCCTGCCTCCGAGACCGTGACCCTAAAGGTGGGTTCGTGCATCCGAGGCGAACATGCGGCGACCACCATCTTGTCAAGTTTGTGGTCCCTAATCCCTTCGCGAATCTCCTTTTGACCGGGATCAGCACAGGCGTATCGGTTCTGTTTGACATATACCACCGAGTCAAGCGTTTTGGCATATTCTTCTAACGCGTCAATGTCCAGAGTGCCAGCTATGTTGGAACCGCAGTGACAAATGAAGACACCGATTCGGGGTTTTTCCACTACAGATGTCACTTGATTCTGCTCGGTCTGTGTGTCAGTCAATTTTGATCGCTTTCCTCCCCTATGTTTCGTCGTTTCATAGCGTTGGCAACTTTGCTTGTTCTTTTCGTACGAAGTTCGCGATCGAAGGCATCAGAGGTTGCCAGTTTCTCTAGCGCTTTGTTCCACGCCCCAGACTTGACAGGGCTATGGCGAACTGATGTCCGTGTAACAATCAACGCCTCCTCTGGCTTTGGGCAGACTTGGACGCATGCCTCACAGTAAACACAGTACTTCTCTAGGGGATAGACATTTCCGTCTCCGTCCAGTTCCAACGCCTCTACAGGACACACATCTAGGCAGCTTTTACAGCCTTCAGGACACTTCTCCTGATTGATGCTGATGGAGCCCAAGAATATCGGACTAACAAGAATTGCGCCTTCTGTCCTGTCTTCACAGATTCTGCAACAGGGACATGATTTCTCATCGATGACTAGTTTTCCATCTTCTACTGAGATTAGATTCAACGGACACAACTCTTCTGTCCTTTCTAAGTATGGAGGTATCCTCTCTTTATTGACCCTGATATCGCGAACATAATGAGGGAAACTCTCTGTTTCGTGGACACACACGATTGGCTCACCGTTGATTGTATGTTCGATTGCACCAAACGGACACATTGCTTCGCAAATGCCGCAGTGGTCGCAGAGATGTTCGTCAATATTAAGAATCGACGTTTGCGCAACCTCTTCGCCGTTTACTATTGTCTTCTCTCTGTCAACAAGAGAAATCGCGCTTCTATGGCAAATCGATTCACAAACGCCACATCCTCTACACTTTTCTCTGTCCACAATCAGCAGGAAGCTTTTTGTGTAAAGCCCTCGTTCGATGACCAAAGCATTATGAGTTTCTGTCTTCTCCAGTCTTAATGGCACATGTCTATACTTCCTCTATCGTCTTGCTATGTTGTTACCAAGATGCGTTTTGTCATGTCACATATATTAAATCTGCTTTTTTAGGAAAGCAGAAACTTGGTGGGAATCTCATGTTTGGATAGACCACCTCCATGTTTCTTACATACCTCATCGACCGACTTCTGAGAGTTCTTTAACGGATTGACACAAATCTGACTCTCTTATTGGAAATTATAGCTAGAAAATGAGGGGAATTGCGTATTCCTAGATTCTATGGAATCGGCTACTCGTCTTCTCGACTGTCCTAGGTTAATCGATCTGGTCGTAAGTGGAAAGGTCTCAATACCTTTATCAGTAGTTGATTCATTCTGACGCTTAGTTATATAAATCGGACTGGCTGAGAGTGGATAGCTTGAAAGGATATGCGAACAATATCTTGTACATCAACTTGCGTACTGGAAAAACAAAGACCGAACCATTAGGGGAGGAGATGGCCAGGAAGTTCCTTGGTGGTGCAGGATTCGGTATCAAAATGATCACTGATTATCAGCGGCCTACCACAGATGCCTTTGATTCGGAGAATCCTATAGTATTCTCATGTGGTACCTTTTGTGGTATGATGGTTCCTGGAAGCGCCAGCAAGTGGGGTGTCGCTGCAAAATCGCCCCAATCACAGGGACTTGGTGAGTCATATTCAACCGGATTCTTTGGCGCTGAACTACGGAGAGCTGGATATGACATTGTCATGGTGACGGGAAAGGCTGAGCGGCCGTCATATCTCTACTTAGAGGATGACAGCGTCCAAATCCTCGACGCCAGCCACTTGTGGGGTAAACATAACTGGGACACGGAGGACGCAATCAAATCAGACCTAGGGGATCCTGGGGTGAGAGTAGCATCGATAGGTCCAGCAGGAGAGAACCTCGTCCGCTTTTCAGCTATCATTAATGACCGGCTGAGAGCAGCCGGGCGCACAGGAATGGGCGCGGTAATGGGGTCTAAGAACCTCAAGGCTGTCGCAGTGAGAGGCTTCAATGATGTAGAAGTCGCTGATATTGATGGCTTCAAAGAGTTGGCGCTTGAGATTTATGAGAAGTCAAGGGGACCCGCTACAGAGAAGTACCGAGGTCTTGGTACTGCGGCCAACGTTCTGACACTAAACAAGCAGGCTGCTATCCCTACGAGAAACTGGCAAGATGCAGTATTTGAGAAGGCAGATAAGATAAGTGGAGAGGCTCTCAATGAAATGTATGTTGAGAAAATACAGGGCTGCGATAGCTGTGGAATGCGCTGCGAGCATGTTGGTGTGGTAAGAGAAGGCCCATTCAAAGGTGCAATCGGTCGTGTCGAATATGAGCCAACCTATGCTTTTGGTTCGTGTACAGGTGTTGACAGACCCGATGCCATCATTCGAGCTGTACAGCTCTCTGACTTATACGGTACAGATGCTCTGTCAACAGGTGTTGTGGTTGCATTCGCCATGGAAGCATACGAGAAGGGAATAATCACCAAGAAAGACACAGGTGGTATAGAGCTCGAGTTCGGTAACGCCGAGGGTATGTGTGACATGATAAAGAAGATTGCTCTTAGAGAAGACATAGGGGATCTCTTGGCTGAAGGTGTTGAACGTGCAGCCGCTAAGCTAGGAAAAGGTTCAGAGAAGTTCGCCATGCATATCAAAGGTGTGGAAATGACTGGGTATGATGTGCGGGGCCTCAAGACCTGCGCTCTAGGTTATGCTGTGTCACGCAGAGGGGCCGACCATCAACGACATGGTGCCTACGGGCCCGATTTGAAAGGTACAGTCGACCGTTTCAAGGCTGAGAAAGGAAGGGGTGAACTTGTCATGGATGGAGAAGACCTCTATAGCGTCATCGATTCCCTCATAATTTGCAAGTTCTCCAGAGGGATATGGGACTACGACAGTTATGCCAAGATGTACACTCTGGCTACTGGGATTCCAATGACTGCAGAGGAAATGCGACGCTGTGGCGAGAGAATTAGCAACTTGGCCAAAATCTATAATCTCCGGGAGGGCATCGGTCGTGAGAAGGACACACTGCCCATCCGATGCATGACTGATCCAATCAAGTCGGGAATTGCAAAGGGTTCCCTAGTCACTCAGGAGGAACTGGATCTTCTTCTTGATGACTATTATGAAACACGGGGTTGGTCAAAAGAAGGTATCCCATCGGAAACCAAGCTCAAGGAGTTAGGACTTGAGAATTATACCGAGCACCTGAAAGGCTTGAGAGGCACAGACACCAAGAAGAAGACCACGAAGAAGGATTGATGGAGGCAACAGAATGGCGAAAGTAAACAAGTTTGTGAGTTGTGACCCAGATCTCTGCACTGGTTGTACTGTCTGTGAATATGCATGTTCTCTTGAGAAGGACGGGGTCTTCAATCCCATTAGGTCTCGGATTAGGGCCGTTCGTGTCTATCCGAGCGGCAATCTCGCGATAGCTTGCAGAATGTGCGAAGACGCTCCTTGTGTCATCGCTTGCCCAAGAGATGCTCTGCAACAAAGTGAGAAAGACGGTCATATCATCGTCGATGAAGACAAGTGCAATGGATGTGGTTGGTGCGTTGAAGCGTGCGATTTTGGAGCAATCACAGTAGGCCCTAACAGAATTGCTATCGTCTGCGACCTTTGTGATGACGAGCCGGAATGTATAGAAGTCTGTCCAGTAGAAGCTCTCTCATTGCAGAGCCGTGAAACTGCAGCACGGAAGTCTCGAATAAATTCAACAGTCTCCCGAATTTTGGCAGCTGAAGCCTCAGAGGTCGACAAATAGAACAAGTATGGCAGAGCCTAAGCTCTGTCTCTCTCTTCTCTCATCTTCGCAGTCATATTCTTGACCAAGCTCTTTACCTTTGCCTCTTCACCATGGACTATGACTGTATCAGCATCCTCCTCTTTGATTGAGAGGCCCAAGTCTGAGGCCATTTTCTTTATCTCTCCGTCTCTAATTACCTCTCCTATCGTAAGGCGGATCCAGTAGTCTGCTCGTGGAACCCCCGGAGAGAACGGTCTTGCCCTTGACACCTGAGGCTCAGATTCTCTGGCCTGTTTGATTCTGGCTATCCATTTGTCCGCATATTCTGGACCCACCCTGTTTTCAGCAAGATAGACTAGTTGCCCTTCCAGATTGTTCAACTGTTCCTCTACCTTCTGCATGGTGTCTTCATAGGTATGGTCTGCCTTCAGGATGTTGATATTCCCGTGGGCAGCCTTCAGTTTCGTCAAGAAGTTTGTAGGTATCTCGACATTTCTTTCCTTGAGATCGCCAAGCAGTTCCTCTAGAACTTTCCAGACAGCGTAGTAATTCCACATAGTATAAGCCTCCTAGACATCCTCTTCTTCCCCTCTCTCCCTTTTCTTCAACAGTGGGATAGTAGGGGCCCTACAACTAGGTACCGGAACTGGCGTCATGCACCCATCACAAAGAAAAATACAATTAATTATTCTTCTACCTCGGGGAAGTATTTATTCTTAACACGTTCTACGAATTTCTTGTTCCAATTCAAGTCTGTTTCGAGACCGATGTTGTCCCGTTCATCTTCAATAAAGTCTGAGTAAGAATCTTCCAAAAGCCATCCATCTTCAAGAAGTGTCTCAGCAGTTTGCCTATAGGTGCGAGGAATATGCTCTTCTTTTGCAGCTATGCGTCGAACTGCGTTTAATATATCCGCAGGGTTGACTCCTTGTGGGCACACCTCCGTGCAGGAATGACACTTACTACAGACCCATAGTTCACGGCTGGAGAGAAGGTCTTCAACTAAGCCCAGTTGAACCATTCGTATAATTTTTCGAGGACCTTCGTATTCATCACTATGTTGAGTGAGAATGCATCCTGCAGTACACGTGCCGCACTGGAAACACATCTTCAGGCTTTCACCACCCGGTTCTCTCAACACCTGATATTTGAACCCAGGATCTACAATGGCAGGCGTTCGATGCGCTACAGGTTCTTTCCTTTCTGTTGTTTCTTCAGTCATGTACTCCACCCACAGATATCTTTGCAGGAAGACTTTTGTTTTCAAACAAACATTCGGTATTAATACTTCCCAATCATGAATTCTAGCTAATGAATACACTACTATAACCTGACATGTTCATATCTCCACTTCTTCAACCTCAAACCAGCCTAGTGGGTTTCATAACTAATCACGTATGAAGTGATATTACTTGATAGGAGTGCAGGAGCTTGAATCCCCCAAAGTCTGCTACCTGCTCGCAGGTTAGCCCGATATTACGCCTTCTTCGCATGCTGCATAGGAAATATTAATCATGGTCAAATTATTTGAATATATGCTCAACCATTTAAATATATCACTGAAGAGGAGGAAAACAATGAAACCCATCAACCTAATTGAATCAGATATAGAGAAGCTTTCCAAGGTGTTTCAAACGCTATCAGACCCATTGAGACTGTGCATTATAGAGATTCTGACACAAGGTGAGAATATCACCGTAAGTGAAATAGCTGAAAGAGTGAATCTGAGTATTAGCAGCGTTGGTCATCAATTGAACAAACTAAAGGATAGAGGATTTGTGGGAGCCAAAAAGATAGGCCGAAAAGCGATTCATAGAATCGAAGATGATTGTATTCATGCCATTTTGAGGAGTACAAAATAGCTCGTTGCCCTACCACCCTCAGGGCATTTGTGAATCGACTGCAGAAAAACAATGTACACAAGATTCAATAAGTCGGAACAGTCGATTTTCCAAAACATCGCGCTAGGGGGATAATGCCGCCATTTCCACTAGGAGGGACTTCTCTGAGAACTTGGATGACTTCACCATCTTGGCTTACTGACTATTTCAATAGAGAATGACCCCCGCTTTTGACTATATTCTACATAATTACCGGATATTCACAAAATCCCGTGTTTCCTAGGACTAGACGAAAGAGAATTAGACTGAGAAGTTACTTCATTTAGGTTCCTTACCCAAAATCCACTACAGCTGGTACTTACGTATGAGGATGCAGATTACTATTCCCAAGGCAGCCACTCCTATAATCAACAGCACATAGGACAAGGAAGGCCCATTCGGCGTTGGAGACGCTACAGTAAATGGCTGAACCGATATCTGAATAACGCTCACATTATTTGAAACTAGAACTGAAGCAGGAACCCACACTTCTTTCCGATACCACGAAGATGGGTCTGCGGAGGGGTCAAATGTTAGAGTTTGATATGACGCTGTGTGGAATTCCCAACCCATAGCAAACTGGGATTGATTGAGATCAGGATTTTGCCAAATGGTATCATAGTTGCTTTCAATGGGTCCACCGCTGTAATTATAGGACCATATGAAGGGCGTGAACTCGGCAGAGATATTCCAGTTATGAGTACAATTCTGGGAGACAACCTCAAGCCAAGCTGTCTTCATCGAATCTAGATAACATGCTCCAAAGAAAACATCAACTGCAAGCACATCACCCAAACCTCCTGTTGAAGTATATTCCAACGTGAATATTAATTCAACATAATGGCTTGTGTTCATGCCTGCGAGAAGCAGATGTCCACTATTTGGAGAACGATCATAGAATAGTAGCATATCACTGTAGTTCATTATCAGATTGCAAGCCGTCTCATTCTCAGACAACTGTGGATGATACTCCGAAATCCATGATTCTATATCTTGTCCAACAAATTGGTACTCTCTGTTTCCTATGTCCAGAGTTACGTTGTGGGGCGGTGGGAAACTAGCAAGATCATCATCACTTGAGTGTGTTGCCTGAATGGGCCCTCCAAAGCATCCTGGAATAACAGATACAAGCAATAGAGTGACTAGGATGGTGATTTGCTTCATGCTTCTCATTTTGCTATCACCTAGTAATAGGTATTTGGTCCATCATAATCAACTGTGTATTGCCAATCTTGACCGTCCAACCGACCGTTAGTTGCACAACCATCGGCAGTAGTCCATTGGCCAATGCTATCATCTCCACACGAATTGTAAACAACTATCGTTGGGCTTGCACCAGAATAAACGTAACATGAAGGATTGTCGAATTCATTCCAAGTGGCATCTGCATGCACCCACGTAGAACCCGTCCAAACTTCGTTCCAAGCATGAACCCATCCCTGAGTGTCATCACCAACCAGCAGTCTTGAAGGTAAACCAACTACTCGCAGAAAAGAACCAAGAACTACTGCAAATTCATCACAGACTCCTCTCCAATTGTAATTGTAAGTGTACATATCTGCATTTGTTGTTGGAAGCGTATTGCTGTCCCCATAATATTCAATAAAATTATGAGTCATGAAAGTCAGTATATATGCTGAATTATATGGATAACTAATTTCATTGTCCACCAAGTATCCAGCATAATATACAATAGGTGGCTCATTACATCTATGGACTGCATACTGAACTGGTACTCCAAAACCATCATTATCGAGACCCTCCCAGTAATAATCTGGATTTCCAGATGTGGATGACATTGCATCTGTTGGAGGAAGCCCACCATACGTCTGGAGATCGGATATGCTATATCGAGCTACAAATTCATAATCCCAAACTTGATTCTTCGATACATAGTCCGATAGGTAACCGGGCGCAATCTGTGGTTGAACGGGTTCCGAATTGAAGGGCTCTACGACCTCATCCTTGAAGTATGCCAATCCGCTGACATGAGTCTCCGCTCGTTTCAATCCAACGGTAACCCAACTGGGATTGTAGCAGGTAAGATAATGCACATCATGAGAGGCGTCTACTCGAATGGAGGTATCCGTGCTGTGTACTTCCCTTTCCTCATCTGGACCAGGGTAGTTGTCAAATCCTTCGAATTTGAAATCGAGGATAGCATAAACATAGCCGCTCATATACACATCAAACTTCACTTGAAAGTTCTGCCCCCTAGTCCACAGGGAAGGAACTGTACTTTGAATAGTAATGCTTCGGGAACTACTCATTATTCTGCTTTCTTGGCTGTCCGAACATAGTCTTATTGAGGATAATATCCCACCCTCACTCATGGTCATGTTGGGAATGTCTAGTTCTGCGAAGGATTCAATACCATTAGCAGACTCTTCAAGAGAAGAAGGAGCCATCACAAATGTACTCTGCTCCAATGAGCAGCAATACGAGTGCGCCGATGACAGAAGCAGCAATCACCAAGTACAGGAAAGGCTTTGCAGGACAGAACTGGTCTATGACCAAAGGATCACAACCATGGGCTACTTCCCAGCCATCAATGTAGCCGTCCCCGTCAGTGTCGTTACTTGACGGGTCAGTACCCAGGTTCAGCTCTCCGGGGTCCGTCAGGCCGTCATCATCGGTGTCGTCTGTGCGGGGATTTGTCCCATTGAGGTACTCCTGCAGATTCGTCAGGGAGTCGCCGTCACTGTCATCTCCAGCGTCGCCCGGCCAGAAGAGGTCTAACGAGAAGGCCACTTCCCAACCGTCGGGCATACCGTCCCCGTCCATGTCCGGGTTGGTCGGGCAGGTCGACCGCGCAAATTCACGGAGGTCATTGAGTGCGTCCGAGTCAGTATCAGGGGAGGCGGGAGACGAGTTGGTGGCCCCTTCGTAGGAGTCCAGGAGGCCATCAGCGTCCGTGTCTGCCCAGTTGCCGGTGGCGCTGGCGCCACCCCGTCGACCGTTCGACGGCCAAGGGTGTGTTAGGATGTTCTCCGCCGGGCATTCCAGACACAGCAAATCAGCTCCCGATGCCACGAGGAGCTCTTGCCTGCTGTCTCCGTCAATGTCTGCACTGATCGGTGATGCGAGACCTGCCTGTTCA
>WJIL01000115.1 GCA_014730275.1 Candidatus Lokiarchaeota archaeon
CAATCTCCTTAGCTGGAGCTTATTCTATGCAACTTTACAGAAATCCCCTCTAATCAATGTTTTTGCCGCCTAGGAGGATCAACCCTGTTAAAAGCTTCGAGTTTCTATCTAGAGGGGTATCCTTTAAGAAGAAACTCGAAACCAGATAAGCAAGGATAGTGCTGCAATACCCAAGTTCCAATACTATGAGCACTGGATTGATAAATAGCTCGATGGGAAAATCCGCATTGATAGAATACGTAATTCTGACCTGCTTTGTGTTGGGTGTTTGGTATTGCCAAACATGATGAGGAAAAAGAGGATATGATAAGCAAGCAGTAGTTATTCGAGACTATAAGACGTTTCTTTCAAACAAAGATGAGAAATAAAACGAGCAAAAAGAAAGGGGAAACTCGAAGTATATTTCGGGCGTCGGGTTCAAGATGTCAAAATACGCCCGTAAATTCAGACAACAACGTTTAACCAAGAAAAACAACGTGTACGGTTCAGCTTCCAGCCAAGAGAGAAAAATGGCGAAGAGTTAAAGTCGACTGGGCAATCTCAGCACTATTGTCTTCCTTAATTGCGGGAGAAGAATCGAAAATGAAGAACTCTGATCTTGTTGTTCGCTTTTCTAAACGGCTCTGGGATTTGCGATTGCAGCTTGCCCAATCCATAATTTCACCGATTCCTGACCATGACAAAATCACGACAGCTCAACGAATATTAGATCGCTTCATGTTCCTTTATTTCATAGCCTCGAACGGAATCATCAGTGAAATCAAAGAAACCAGGAGCGAGTATGGTTCGAATATCAGACTCCTATTCACACAGTTAGCCCAAAACTCGACCGAATTCTATGCGACCCTCAACAAGATCTTCTACAAATATCTCAACAGTCCTGACAAAAATAACATGCCGCTTGAAGGGGAGAAGAATCTGGCCCTTCACATACCGCATGTCAGCGGTAATCTCTTTCCTGAGAGAATATTTCCTAGCCCCCACGGACAAATCAAAGAGTCGGAACTCACCATAGAAGGGTTCGACTGGTCCCAGCTAATTGCTGGACTGAACAAGTACAACTGGGTCATCGACTCATCACACGCGGCAGGACCCAATGAGGTTACTCCCAGCATTCTGGGGCACATTTACGAGAAGTTCGTTGTAGCAATGAGCAGGATCAGAGAAATCGACAACCTTGAGCACTTGCGAACGACAAGCAAGGGCCAGATTCGAAAAGGCAAGAAGAAAATAGGTACCCACTACACGCCACCTGACATAACCGATTATATCGCTAGGAATACTATTCTTCCGTATACTGTGGACCAGATTGGCAAGAGCGAGTACACCAGCTTCGATGGATTCATTGAAGAACACCAAGATGACCCAGAGATGCTGGAAGCCTTCACGAATAAACTACAGCAAATTCGAGTTCTGGACCCTGCAGTTGGATCTGGTCATTTTCTTCTCGCTGCCGCCAATCTGCTTCTCAAGTGGTGGAAGGAGTCTGGAGACGAAACACCGGAGTACCAACTACGCAGAGACATCATCACGAACAACCTGTTCGGCGTCGATATCATGGATGGTGCTGTGGAGATATGCAAACTCCGCCTATGGCTTTGGTTACTAGCGGCACAGAAAAACGACCAAGACCCGAAGCCACTCCCGAATCTTAACTACAACATCAAAACCGGGAACTCGCTTATTGGATTGTCTCGGGAAGAAACTCCTGACGAGTTGCGTGATATCCTACAGGAATATGCCGAGGAGGTTAAACGACATAGAGCAAATCAGCAAGAGCATCTTGGACTGCATGAAGACATAAGAGCACTATATTCGAGAATCAGGAACCAACTTGACGAGATCTATCTCAAAGGAACAAATGACAGATTGGCCGTAGAGTTCAAAAATCTGGAAGATGCTCAAGAAGGTTTTGCGGCTGGGTGTGATCCTCGAGCCACATTGAGTTTGAAATTTGGGCGAAGTATGAGCGAAGATACCAAGCGGCGTTTGGATTCGCTTGGTTTCACGACCTGGAAGAAAACAGCGAAATTGAAAGTGAATCTCGAGGATTTCGATGGGAAGCACCTGAAAGAAATACGTGATGCAATTGGAAAAGGTGAGGACACAGATAGCATCATCATCATCGAGCGACTGCCGACAATCGAAGATCTGGAACAAATCAACCCATTCCACTGGATGCTGGAGTTCCCACGCGTTTTCGAGGAGAAGAGCGGGTTTGACGTTGTTATTGGCAATCCGCCGTATGGGGACCTGCTCAGCCCGGCTGAAAAAGCATTCATGTCGAGCCGTTACAGAACAGCAGGGTACAACGAAATCTCTGCCAACTTCATTGAACGACAAATCGAGATACTCCTCCGCGAAGGTGGCTATTTCGGAAACATCACAACCAGCTCGATACTGGCCAACAGCACGATGCACGAGCTTCACACCGTCATTCGAGAAAAGCTGACTGATGTCTGTACCAGTGTGTTCGCCAGACGACCTTCCAAGGTGTTCAGGAACGCGGAAATCAACGTGGCCATCACCACCGGAAGAAAGACAGAACATGCAAATGGGAGCTGGAAGACAAGCGACTTCATCAGGTTCCGCGAGGATGAGCAGGATGGACTGATGGAAAACATCGAGTATGGGGACATCGACGGACTGGTGCTACGGGACAGAATCGGTGGGAAGAGGGATGCGGATAAATTCGAAGTGATTCCGAAGGTTGGCGACCCGGTCAAAGAATCCATACTACGAAAATTGGCTTCAAAGGATAGGACCATTGGAGACTGTCTGGGGGATGGTGAATACAGACTCTATTTCCGCAGGGCTGCAAACTACTGGATGAACGTCTCTATCGAGAAACCTGCTGGCGCCACGAATATGAAGTTGATGCGATTCAAGAATGAATTGGAAAGGGATTTTTCATTTCTGGTCCTGAACTCATCACTGTTCTATTTGTACTGGATGACATATTGCAACATGCATGATGTTACACGAAGCCAGATACGGAAGTTTCCTGTGCCTGGCATCTCCGAGCTACAAAGACATAAGGATGCCATTTCTTCGCTCAGTAAGAGTCTTTCAGAAGAAATCACAAAGCAATACAGACCAGGTACTTACCATCAGTTCAGAATGCAACCTGCGAAGCCATTGATAGATGATATCGAGAATTTACTAATCGGTCCTATCTATAATCTGAAACATAAGCAAATCTCACATTCTGTGGACTATCAGAGCAAGTATAGATTATAGAATCTGAAATTGTTCACAGGGAATTTGCTCAGAAGTCTTAAGGGCCAAGTGGCAATTTCGCTATTATTAACTACTGGTGTCATCCACGCGTTCTTGGTGAAACTAACCCAAAACAGTCAAATACTTCTGCCAGAACTGTACCGAAAATTGTGATGCAAATGGTAGATGATGAGAGCATAATTGAAACGCTTATTGATGAAATCATGGAAGAAATAGAAGAGGAAATCGAAGAAGCCTTCGAGGGTTTGATCGTAAAAGATCGCATTGAGGCAATCATCGAAGAAGTAGAGGAAGAAGTCGAGGAGAAAGTAGTCGAGACAGTGAACGAAGGGTATTCTGAGGGCATGTCAGGCAAGGACAAGCAAAAA
>WJIL01000116.1 GCA_014730275.1 Candidatus Lokiarchaeota archaeon
AAATAACCTTGAGGGTTACGATATGTTGATCATCGTAATGCCAGACATAAACTTCACTGCTTCAGAAGTTCAGGCCGTAAGTGAATGGGTTGATGCTGGGGGTAGTTTGCTCATACTCGGAGATAAACATGGCTATTCTGATTCAAGGGAGAGAGTAAACGAACTTCTAGGCTTTTCTGATCTGGAATGGAACTCAACTCATAATGAACAGGGGTCATCAACTGTTTTTGCTATGCATCCTATTTGTGAAGGTCTCACAGAAGTATTCCCCGCCGCTGGAGGTGTGGTAAATACTCAAGGAGATGCGGTTCCCATTGTCATCACTGATAACGCTGATGTCGTTGTGGGGGCAGATGAATACGGCTCTGGTAGAGTCGCCATGGTTAGTGATATCAATATTTTCGATCCCACTAGGATTCAGCAACCCGATAACCTTCGACTTTCAGTCAACCTCGCAAACTGGCTTGTTTCTTGGGATGCAGATGTCTTGGTACATCAAAGCTATCACATCAGCCATTTACCTGCCGGCGGGAGTGAGTATCGCTCTTCTCTTTCAAGGGCCCTCAATGAATTAGAAATAGATTTCATGCTCCACACTGTTTCTTCCTACCTGAATCAGAGCTTGCATCTGAAATCATGGGATTTAGTCATCATTGATGCTTCTTATTTCTCGCTTGGGCCGTATTATAATGACATTCAAATCTACCTTGAGTCGGGTGGGAATCTCATTATGCGGGATTTCTATTTCTATGCAGAAGCAGAGACAAGTGTCCATGACCTAGGCCTTTTCAGTTATCTTGGATTTGAAGGGACCGGTTCCAGGATTACGAGTGGACCTCTTGCAGTTTATCCTTGGCAATCAGGTCATCCCATATTCAATCATCCCATTGAATACGATGCAAACAACATCTCCTCGGATAATAACAACTTCTACACTGATTTCACAAATGTAACCCTTTTTGACAATGCCACTGGTGTCGCGGGTATAACACCGACTCCTCAAGAGAACCAATCTGCGATTGTTCTGAGTGTCAACGGAAGAGCTTTGTGCAACATGTTTGCCATTGGGGCTTACACTGATGATACCGACGATTCAACATACGCAGACAACTATGAGCTCTGGCTGAACGAAATTGCATTCATGATGCGACCTACAATCAACAGCCCAAGTGATATGAGTATCGAGGTATTTGAAACCGGGGAATCGATTACGTGGACTCCCTCAAGCGAAAGACCTTACTCATACACGATCGAACGCAATTCAGTCGAAGTAGAGAGCGGCTCTTGGGACGGCGGGCAAATCATCTATGAGCTTGAAGAGAACAGCCTTGGATTAATCGAGTTCGAACTAACCGTCTATGACAGCGTTGGTTCGTTCACAACAGACGAAGTTATGGTGACGGTAGTGGATACAACTTATCCATCTTTTGTGGATGCACCTGATAACCTGTACTACGAAGAGGGAAAGGCTGAGCACTTGGTGAACTGGTCATTCACGGAGGATTTCCCGGATTCTTTTGTTTTCTACATCAATGGTACGGTAGAAGACAGCGGTGCTTGGGATGGCTCAAAGATTTCTGTAAACGCTGGAGGGCTGAGTGTTGGCGTCTGGAATTTAACCATCGCGGTTAATGATACTTCAGACAACTTGGCAACTTCATCAGTCTACCTTACCGTTGCCGAAGATGCCGCAACTACAACCACTACAACGACAACTACTACGACAACTGGAGAAACAACTACTACCACGTCGCCCCCAGAAGGAATGGATTACATATTCATCTTGGTTGCGTCTGCAATAGGTGCAGCTGTGGTGATTGTCATCATCATCTGGATGAAGAAGAAGTAACTCACCTAGAACGCGTGCGAGAGCCATGCAAGTGGCTCTCCTGCTCCTTTTTTTGCGGGAGTTTTCCCAGTCCGATTCTGATGCATCAATAATTTGCCTAAGAGGAGACAAAGAGATATGGATGGTCTCACTTATCCTCGGATTGAATTACTTCTTTGCTTTCTTGCGGAGTTGTCTAACCGCTTCCCGGACATCCTCTTCATCGACTTCTTCTGACATTACTTCCACGTCTTCAGAAGAAGCTAGCCCCGAGGGGGCCTCAGCTTTCATCGCTCGTCTTGTCATTCCTTTTGATCGAACGGCGGCAACCAAGTCCGCAATCTTATCCTCCGTGAGGTCTTCTTCATTGAGTTCCTCCATCGAGATTCCCAAATCCTCCAAAATCGACTTTTGGATTGCAAGCTTGTCGATTTCTTCAACAGCTATACCCGTAATGACCTTAACTAACAACTCGGCTTCCTTAAGCGGTATGAAGCGGCCCTTTGTTCCTTCAGCAATTCTTACGAATGTTCCAATTGCATTCTCGTAGGTGCTGATTTCAGGAAAACAGCCTACCGTGTGGACAACAATCCCTTGGTCGTATGCCTTCTCAACTTCTTCTTCCCACTTTATTCCTTCGGGACAGCCATCTGACCAGTTATCGTTTGGCTCTACTCCGTGTGGAGGTGCGTCTCCTATCAGCACTACGATTTTGGCGGAGTCAAGTAGGAATTCCATGCGATTGGCCACCTCTAGCGCGTCAGCGACCGCTTCAGGGCCGTCGCCGCCACCGTCTGCGTTCATGGCCATGATATTCTTCTCTATTCTTTGAGTGTCACTTGTAAGCTCGTTCTTCTTCGTTACATAGGTCTTCTCTTGCGGAGGGTGGTCTCTGTAGCTCACCAGTCCTATGCGGAGTCGATGGCACAATTCTTCCCTCTGGATTGTACGGATGATTTCCAATATCTTCTGTTTCGCGTTATTGATGTATGGGCCCATGGATCCTGTGTTATCTACTGCAAACACAATGTCCAACTGACCGAGTCTTTCTGACACGCTATTCTCCTCTCGTATTCCTCTCCCACACGAGGATATGAGGTTATTGTGTGGCTTCAAAGTCCGAGTCCTAGCCATGGCCTGAGTAATACGATTCTCTACCTTGCGAAAAATGGCAATCTCTATAATCCATTCTTGAATTCAATAATCACTTGATGGTTCTCCATTGAGAGTGTGAAGCGCGAAAACAAGAACTGCAAACAACATAGGTGAATCTAATAGAGGAGTGTATGTGATGGAGCTGGGTATCACAATCGTTAATCTGGGGCTATTTGCAGGAGGTCTTGCCCTGCTGGTATACAGTGCAGACATATTTGTTGAATATGCCTCACAATTGGCGGTAGAACTAGGCATATCAGAACTTACCATCGGCCTGACGATTGTGGCGATTGGGACTTCAATGCCTGAAATCATTTCTAGCCTCGTGGCAATTCTCGCAGGAAAGCCATCTTTGGCCTTCGGAAATGTTATTGGTAGCTTTTTGGCTAATTTGACTCTCATAATTGGCTTGAGTGCGCTGATCTCTCCGCTGTCTTCAAATGCTGTTGTCCTTGAACGTGATTCGAAAATTATGATACTTGCCATACTCGGGCTTGTTGCAGCCTTGCTGGAACCTATTTCTCCGGGTGTGATTTCATTCTGGGAAGCTCTGCTCTTGCTTCTGTTGTTCGTCACTTATCTCGCGTTTCTCTATTCACAACGGGAGGAGTCCTTGTCTTCATTTCAGTTTCCGGTTTTTATCGATTATTTGATCCGACTGCGTTTTCTGACAACTATTCGAGGTTTGCTACGAAAACCAGTTCGACCGCCTCGACGCGTATCCGGAACTACTAACCAAGAAGAAAGCAGTGGAGGTCTCTTGGCGAAATACAGTGTGATTGTACTTGGGAGTCTTATTCTGATTGTAATTGGCGCACAGGCGTTAATCATCGGAGTTGATTACATTGCTACTGAATGGAGAATTAGCGAGGGGCTTGTTGGTCTTACCCTCGTCGCCATTGGAACCTCTCTACCGGAGTTGGCAGTCTCCATCAACAGCGCCAGAAGAGGCTTTGGACGACTCTTAATTGGAAATGTAATTGGGAGTAACATCGTCAACATAACGCTGGCATTGGGCATTGGTGGATTGCTATCCGGCATAGAAGTGGGTATGTTACAGGGTCTGGTCATGGCGCAACTTGCTGCAGCCGTTGCTCTGGTCTTTCATTATGTCATCCGGCGAGATTGGCGTGTCACTCGGAATGAGGGAATTTTGCTTCTCTCTCTCTTCTTTCTCTCACAGCTTGTCTTAATCGTTATTTCGTTGCTTCCAATCGCCTGACCCTCCAGCATTCCTAGCAATCTCCGTTATCTTGTCGATATCGGGCTGTGATTCATCCTCTTCCCTGATCCATCGGTAAATGATTGTACCATTCCTGTCTACCACAAATACGCTAGGACGTGCAACCATCCTCAGTCCATCCATCTTTTCTGCTAGAACGCCAAACTTCTCCACTACTTCTCTATTGAAATCGCACAGGATTCGGAACGGAATGTTTTCCTCGTCAACAAATGTGTCAATTGTTGCCATGGGTTCAGTCACGATTCCTACGACTCCTACATTGTCTCTCTTCAGCGCCTGGTGTAGTTTCTTGAAGATATGGACTTGGTCTTCTGTGTAATCGGAGAAGGTTTCAGATAGGAATACAAGAACTATGACCTTTCCGGCCATATCTGACAGGTCGAATTCACTGCAGTCCGATGCTTGGAGATGGAAATCGGGTGCTTCTTCACCAACATGCAGTGGTTGCTCAGGGTCCTGCTCAAAGTTTTCACTCATAGTGTGGATAATCCACCCCTTGCCATTTCTATTTATCCAATGATTCAGAACGCAAAGAACTGGTTCAACCATTGATTTCTATGATATTAAGAATTTCTCAGGAAGCAGAGGATTGCTGTTGCAATGCGAATAAGATGCTAGCCCTGCCAGCTCAGACTTAACGGGTCGTACTTCCGCCTTCGTTGTCAGTGTGCAAATCCGAGAGACTGGTGCAGAAAGCCAAAGGAGATAGATTTAGTTTATTGATATTGTTTTTGTATAATCTTAGATGCTCTAGTTGTGTACAGGAGGCAAGCGGAGCGAGATCTATTCTTTGAAGTGCGTTTAGTGAAAGAAGCAGCGTATTCAGCTGACTGCACGCAGCAAGCGGACTTAAATCCAATGACTCGAGCCAGTTCTTTCTAAGGATTAGATACTCCAGCTTTTTGCAGGAAGCAAGTGGCGTTAGGTCAATTTCGGTCAGCTCATTGGACCAGAGATTAAGACCCTTCAGGTTTTTGCAGGATTTAAGTGACGATATGTCGACTGTTTCCAGCTTGTTATGATCAAGATTCAGTCTCTCCAGCTGTGTACAAGAGGAAAGCGCTGACAGATCTATGTAACGAATGTGTCTATCACCAAGTGTGATGTTTCTAACATCCGGAGGGTAAATCACTTGATGTGCAGTTCCATCTTCATTTTCGTAGCGAACAGTGACTCTTTCCACGTCAGAACCCCCGCGATTACATAGCACATTGTTGTGCTTATCATATATTAAGAATCCGCGTGTGGGCCAGAATCATATGGGTACTGGTTTTACGTCTAGGGGATATCAGGCATCAAGTGTTCCCGCTACGGTGCTCAGCCAGCTTGAAGATGTACTTCCGCATCTCTATGGACCGATTCATTCTCCTTTTTCATTCTCCAGGGTAAATTGCCACTTAGCGTTGCTTGCTATTTCGGCTAAACAAGTTTGAAGCCCTTGAGATACCTTTTCGATTAGAGACAATACCATCCTGCGTACTGGGAGAAAGCTATTTATTGTTTAATCGAATAAGAATTTGTTTTATAAAGGGATGTTGATTGAGTTGTCGGATCTATTGGACAAAACCAAAGCATCTCTTCCCAAAACGGAGGGAGAACTTGGCATATCAGGGCTTGAGGAAGATGTGGAAATCATCCGCGATAGATTTGGGGTTCCCCATATCTATGCAGAGAATTTGAATGATTTGTTTTTGGCGCAGGGTTACGTTACAGCGCAAGACAGGCTATGGCAGATGGAGCTGACTAGAAGGACCGTCAAAGGCACGATGTCTGAAATCGTCGGAGAGGCTATGCTGAAGTCAGACCTGTTCTACAGAAACATTGGTCTCAATAGGATTGCACAGAGGCTGGCCCACAGAATAGAAGAGAAAAAAACCGATGAGCATATTGAGATGTTGGATTCATATGGTGCAGGAATCAACCAATACATTTCTCACAACGAGGAAACTCTACCAATCGGATACGAACTCCTTCAATTCAGTCCGGAAGAATTCACGGCACAAGATCAAGTACTTGTTCTCTTAGGGCTCTCGTTTGGACTGAGCGCTACCAACTTCTTCAAGTTCATCAGATTCAAACTGATAGAGAAGTTCGGCGAAAAGACTGCGTCTATTTTATTTCCCCCCGGTAAGACTCCATCCTTCGCAGGTCAGTCGGAGCATGACTTCCTGACTTTTGTACAAAACTCGATTGGGAGCAACAACTGGGTAATATCGGGTGAGAAATCAATCACTGGGAAACCGTTGTTGGCAAATGACCCTCATCTAATGCATACCATACCAGGCATATGGTACGAGAACCATCTGAATGCACCCGATTTGAATGTTACAGGCTTTACGGTAGCTGGACTACCCGGAATCACGGTCGGGCACAACGGACACATTGGCTGGGGGTATACCAATTCCTTTGCTGATGTACAGGATTTGTATATTGAGAAAGTGAATCCTCAGAATCCACAACAGTATCGAAGTAATGGCAAATGGATAGATTTCGAAACTGCTGAGGAGACCATAGACATCAGAGGGAAGGAAGCTTTCCACAAGGAGTTCTTGCTGTCAGAACATGGGCCCATTCTTGAGTCGTATCCCGTGTCCTACGGTGATCTTGGGTTTTTGGAAATCGATGAGAAATACAAGCTGGCACATAGGGGTATTGAAAATGAGGTAGATATCTCAGAAGTATTTGCCGCTTTCCTTCTTCTCAACAAAGCCAAGAACTGGAACGAATTCAAAAACGCAGTGAAACATTGGACTCTTCCCAGTCAGAACATCGTGTATGCAGATGCCGAAGGGAATATCGGCTATCGCATGTCAGGTAAGATCCCGATTAGAAAACGTGGACAAGGTGTTGTTCCTGTTCCGGGGTGGAATGAGGAATATGAATGGGACGGATACATACCCTTTGAAGAGATGCCTCAGTCATTCAATCCAGAAACGCAATTAATTGCTACCGCGAATAACAAGGTTGTCCCTCCGGACTATCCCTATTTCATCAGTCACTACTTCTTGTATCCTTACAGATCGGACCGTATCATTGAGCTGCTGCTTGAGAAGCAAAAGCTTGGTGTCGAAGATTTCAAGCGGATTCAATTAGATCTCTATTCTCGGATAGCTCGAAAAATCTGCCAATATTTGACCAACATTGAACCACGGAATGAACGACAAGCTGAAGCCCTAGAGATACTGAAGAAATGGGATTATCACGTGAGGGTGGACAGTGGTGCTGCACTGATCTATCATGTTTGGATTACGAAGTTCTTGGAGCTTGTATTCAAAGAAAGACTCGGCAAGAAGCTATTCACGCTTTTCATGAATGGTGCTGCAAACACGCTTCATTTCTTGAAATATCCTTCCAGATGGTTGTACCCTGAGGAGAGCCAATCGAACGTGGAGAATCGAGATAGGGCGCTTTCAGACAGTTTGGACATGACTCTTGGTGAGCTTACGGAAAAGCACGGTGATGACATGGAGAGCTGGAGATGGGGCCTACAGCATCATCTTACGTTCGTCCACCCCTTGTCTAAGATTCATCCTGATCTGAAGATATTGAATCGCGGACCCTTTGAAGTACCCGGCGACTTTTTCACTTTGAACGCTTTCTGGAACGCTTCACTTGAGGAGAATAAATGCAACGGAGGGGTTACAATGAGGATGATTCTTGACTTCAGTGACCTGAGTAAATCTGTGGCAGTTGCACCGCCAGGTCAATCAGGACATCCATTGAGTGAGCACTATGGTGACATGATTGAACCATGGTTAAACGGAGAATATCATCAGATGCTCTTTACTCGAGAAGACATCGAGAGAGACCCAAAAGCAACTCTCGTGTTAAGGGCCACCTAGGGGGTGGCTTAACCAGTGTTTTGAGCAGTGGTGTTCGTGATGCCCTCTTTGGCATTGACAAATTACTGAGCGGGAGCCCGAAGATGTGGCAGGCTATCATCTCATCAATCTGAAGAAGGTGCTGGTTGGCGCAAATAGCGGCACAATAAGATAATGACTATGATTATCACTGCAATTGTGACGATTGACATTATGCTACCAAATATCAGAGGCAATTCCAAATCTTGCACTTTTTCTCACTCCTTCCCCATTTCACCAGGAATAACGTTCCTACAGCTACATCAAACGCATCGTAGTCTTATTAACTATTCTTGAGGCCGCCAAGATGGTACACACTCTTTCATTGTGGGGATGTTTGCTCGTTGGGTACAAGTAGCAAAACCGTACAATCTACAACCTCACGACAGAAATGAAGTTTCCTGTTGTTGTATGCTCTTGAGCACGTACCTTTCACAGAGATTCATCTGTCTTTGTGATGTAACCCATGTGGTCGTTTCCTTTATTTGGCACGCCACCATTACTGAGATACCATGAAAGTCGGTATTCTTACTAGCGGCGGCGACGCACCTGGCATGAACGCTGCTATCCGTGCTGTTGTGCGAGTTGGCTGTGCAAGAGGATTTGAGGTGGTAGGTTTTCTGGGTGGGCTACAGGGCCTTATCGACAAGGACTTCAAGCCATTGGATGCCAGAAGCGTTGCTCATATCATTCATCGAGGTGGCACTATCCTCACCACCGGCCGCTCCAAGGAGTTCAAGACGAAGGAAGGCGTTACTGCCGCAGCGGATACACTCCGCGAGCTGAGCCTTGATGCGCTCATAGCAATCGGTGGAGATGGCACCATGCGAGGCTTGGCCTACCTAGGAGAACACTGGAATGGGATACTGATTGGACTCCCGGGCACAATCGATAACGATGTCTATGGAACCGACTACAGCATCGGCTTTGATACCGCCGTCAACAATGCACTCGAAGCAATCGATAAGATCCGAGATACCGCTACATCTTATGCGAGAGTTTTCTTAGTCGAGGTTATGGGCCGTCACTCTGGGCATATAGCTGCGCACGTTGGAATTGCTTCAGGAGCGCTTGCACTGGCCATCCCTGAGACAAAGACTGACTTGAAGCAAATCGCAGACAAAATCATTCGGGGACGGGAGCGAGGCAAAACAAGCGCGATAGTCGTGGTAGCAGAAGGCGACGAGGCGGGAGACGCCACAGAAGTAGGCCGGAAACTCTCGAAGATGATTGATGAAAAATGCAGGGTTTCTGTGCTGGGATACATTCAACGCGGTGGGAATCCTACAAGAAAGGATCGTTTGCTTTCGAGCAGATTGGGAGCACATGCTGTGAAATGCATACTTGAGAAGCGGAGCGGTGTGATGCTTGGCGAAATCGATGGTGAAATCGTAGAGACTCCCTTCGAGGAGACCTGGTCGAATAGCAAAGGTATTCCCAAGTGGATGTTAGATCACATGGCTGAGCTGGCGAGTTAGTTCCCATGTGGATGTATTGGTGCTCAAGAGACACTATTTCATCGATTCCACCCTGACTCGAAAACGTATAATACCGCGGCGTAGATACATGCTGAGAAGGTATGCCCTTTGGAATTGCTCTATCTTATTCCGGGCGACGGAATGCCAGCTGAAGAAATCCAGCGACGAGAGAAAGTCACGAATGAACTGGCAAGACCCGGAACAAAAGTTACCGTTGAAGAGGTTGGAGAAGGCCCGCTTTCTATCGAATCCGAGATAGAAGCGTACATGTCGGTAGGCCCGATGCTAGAATGGCTGTTCAACCTGAGGAAGGACAACACATTCGATGCAATCATGATCGGCTGCGCTGGAGACCCGGGATTGGCAGCTGCACGAGAGTTGATGGAAGTTCCAGTTATCGGTCCGGCGGAAGCTGCGTATCATATCGCCTGCATGGTTGCAGATCGCTTCAGTGTGATATCCCCTCGACAAGCAGGTGCAACTGAATCGGCAGATGACATCTTAGCCAAGACTAGAGCGAGGGGGCTTGGCAGTCTGCTTGCATCAGTAGAGTTTGTTGAGATGCCGATTACAGAGATGTGGAGCGATGATCCCACCAGGGTCATTAAACAGGCTAGCGATGCGATTCACAAAGCCAAGGAGCATGGAGCAGGCGCTGTGGTTCTGGGTTGCATGTCCATGGCGTTTCGCACTGCCACTACGAATTGGGATGTCGGAATCCCGGTCATCAATCCGTTATCAGCTGCAATCAAGATGGCTGAAAGCTTCGTAGACATGGGCATAATGCAAAGCCGTGTAACGTATCCAGCTGCAGACATTGAGAAGCTGGTGGATACGGTTTTCAAAGAATGATGAGAGGTCACACAATGGGAAAAGGAAAGGAGTACTCGGGGTACAAAGCTTACGATTACCTAGAACCTGGAATCGATTACAAGGCATTCAAGTTCAGAGAAGCGACACCAGAGGAATGGTCGTATCTGGTTCCGCTGTCGAAGTCCGAAGAAGAGCGCGTGGAAGAAATCATCGAGAAGAACATCATCATTGATCTCCACGAGCATCCGGTCTTCTATACGGAGGACCCTGCAGAATCGCTTGACCTGAACAGAGAAGGCAGGGACTTCATGGCCTACGAATCACTGAGCAGGTCGGGCCTGGACTGCGTTTTTGACAATATGATGAACGGGTCGGCAATCATTACAACGAAGCATGGCTGGAGCTGGAACGACACGATTCATGACCTAGGCCAGCGTCTCTGTGATATAGCCCACCAGGATTTTGTTATACACTGCAAAAATATCAACGACATTTACTACGCATTCGAAACCGGCAAACTGGCGTGGGTCGCCGCACTTGAGTCATCAACATGCATCGAGAACGAGGTGGACCGCATTGATGTTTTGTATGGTCTTGGAGTGCGCCAGATGGGGTTGGTGTACAGCGAGTCGAATATGCTGGGGACAGGGCTTGATGAAATGCGTGACGGTGGCTTGACAGACTTTGGATATGACTGCGTGATTCGGATGAACAAACTTGGCATGCTCATCGACGTGAGTCATGTTAGTGACCAGACTGCACGAGATACAATCGAATCAAGCAAGGAGCCTGTCATCATCTCGCATGCCGGGTCGAAGACTGTTCACCCAATCAAACGAATGGTACCCGATGATGTATTGCAGGCTTTGGCTGAGAAAGGCGGTATGATTGGTATCGAGGCCGCACCGGGATACACCGCCACGAAGGACAATCCCGTACCCTCGATTGATACCTACATGGAGCACCTGGAGTACTGCATTGACCTGATGGGCATTGATTACGTTGGGTGCGGGCCAGATACCCTCTACGGCGATCATGTCGGTCTATACGAATTGTACGACCAGCAGATGACTAAGGAGGGAAAGGGGCACTATGCACGGCCTAAGCAGGAAGAGGACCTCAAAGTCAAGGAGCTTCCGAGCCATGTAAAGGGGCTTGAAAACCCGACTGAAGCGATACATAATGTCATTCGCTGGATGGTCAAGCACGGATACTCTGATGATGAGATAACGAAGATTGTGGGGAAAAATGCCCTTCGGGTTCTTGAAGAAGTATGGTAGGGTACAGCTCCCCATTAGAGTGAATTGTGGTAGTTTATCAATCTACATTCAAACATACGTGTGGAGACGATGAAGAAGCGAGGTCACATTCTACAAACTCGACTGAGTGACTTTGACGAAGAGGGTGAGCTCAAGGAGGACGCGTCAATTTTCTCT